>CAYPHN010000005.1:22905-26315 GCA_964410265.1 uncultured Flavobacteriaceae bacterium
ACCTAAAAACTCGTTATTCATTACAATAATCTTTACCGGCACTTTGGTTTGCAAAATCGTACCCAATTCTTGAATATTCATTTGCATACAACCATCGCCAATAATGGCAACAACTTCTCTGTCTGGCGCACCCATTTTTGCGCCTATGGAAGCAGGAAGGGCAAAGCCCATAGTGCCTAAACCTCCTGAAGTAACTTTACTTCGATGTTTGTTAAAAACACTATACCTACTGGCAATCATTTGATGTTGACCAACATCTGAAACAATAATAGCATCTCCTTTAGACGCTTTATTTAAAGCTTCAATTACTTCTGCCATGGTCAAACCGTCTTGGGTAGAATTTAATTGCTCATGAATTACTTCTTTAAATTCGATTTCGTACAAGTCGTTAAATTCTTGCAACCATAATTCGTGTTTATTCTCCTTTATTAAGGGAAGTAATTCCGTTAAGGTATCTTTCACATTTCCTAAAACAGCAATATCTGTTTTAACATTTTTATCTACTTCGGCTGGATCAATTTCAAAGTGAATTATTTTAGCTTGTTTCGCATAGGTTTCTAAATTACCAGTTACTCGATCGTCAAAACGCATACCAATAGCAATTAAAACATCACATTTATTAGTTAATACATTGGGCGCATAATGACCATGCATACCAACCATACCGAAATTCAATCGATGGTTAGATTCTAATGCAGACAAACCCAACAAGGTAGAAGCAGCAGGTATTTCCGCTTTTTCGAGCAATTCCTTTAACTCTTTTTCAGCTTCCCCTAAAGTAACACCCTGGCCAATAATAACATAAGGTTTTTTTGCATTATTTATCAAGTCGGCAGCATCTTTAATCTTTGAAATTTCTATTTTAGGTACAGGGGTATAACTTCTTATTTCTTTACATTTTTTGTATATAAAATCGAGCTCACCAAATTGCGCATCTTTTGTGATATCAATTAATACCGGTCCTGGCCTACCCGATTTTGCAATATAAAAAGCCTTAGCCATAACTTCTGGTATTTCAGAAGCTTTAGTAATTTGACAATTCCATTTTGTGACAGGTGTTGAAATACTAATTATATCTGTTTCCTGAAATGCGTCACTTCCTAAAAGATGCGACCCAACCTGACCTGTAATACAAACCAGTGCAGTTGAATCGATTTGTGCATCGGCAATACCTGTAATTAAATTTGTTGCTCCAGGTCCCGAAGTTGCAATAGCAACGCCAACTTTTCCAGTAACTCTGGCAAAACCCTGTGCTGCATGTACCGCACCTTGTTCATGTCTTGTTAGAACATGATGTAACTCATTCTGGTATTTGAATAGCTCATCATAAACGGGCATTATCGCACCTCCTGGATAACCATAAATTAAATCGGCTCCTTCTGCCAAAAGGCATTTTACAACTGCTTCTGCACCTGATATTTTTATAGTTTTCTCTTTAACCAATTTTTCTTTCGATTTTGTAATTGTCTCCATAATTAACTGTTTCGAATTTAGAGTTTCGTGTTCGCTTCGATTTAGTCTAATTAAACACCCTCATTTTCTACTACTTTCAATTTTTTACTTTTAAAACTTATCTGTCACACATCCTTCAGAAGCAGAAGAAACCATTTTTGCATATTTATATAAAATTCCTTTTTTATGTTTTGGTTCGGGTTGTACCCATTGTGCTTTTCTTTTTGCTATTTCATCATCTGATATCTCAGCATGGATTGTATTGGTCGCAGCATCTATAGTAATTATATCACCATCTTCCACTAAACTTATTAATCCACCTGATTGTGCCTCGGGTGTAATATGCCCTACAACAAAACCATGTGTTCCTCCAGAGAATCTACCATCGGTAATTAATGCAACTGTTTTACCTAAACCTGCACCCATTATCATGGATGTTGGTTTTAACATTTCTGGCATTCCTGGCCCTCCTTTTGGCCCTACATATCTTATTACTACAACATCACCTTTAGATACTTTACCAGCGCCTATACCTTTGTTGGCATTTTCTTCTCCGTCAAAAACAATTGCTTTTCCTTTAAAAAGGTTACCTTCTTTACCACTAATTTTTGCCACAGAACCCTCAGTTGCAAGGTTTCCAAATAAAATTTGAATATTTCCGGAAGATTTCAATGCTTTTTCGGTTGGGTAAATAACATCTTGATCGTCATCAAATTTTAATGCTTCTACTTCTGCTAGATTTTCAGCCAATGTTTTACCGGTTACCGTCATACAATCACCGTGTAAAAATCCTTTTTTAAGTAGATATTTCATTACTGCAGGTGTGCCTCCAATGCCGTGAACGTCTTCCATTAAATATTCACCACTAGGTTTAAGATCTGCTATCAAGGGAGTTCTATCACTTACTCTTTGAAAATCTTCTAAGGTAAAATCAATGCCAGCAGCATGTGCTATTGCTAAATAATGTAATACAGCATTGGTCGATCCGCCTAAAGCATTAACCAAAGCAACCGCATTTTCAAGTGATTTTTTAGTAATTATATCTAAAGGTTTTAAATCCAATTCCAATAAATTTTTAATCGCATTTGCAATTCTTAAGCTTTCACTTTCTTTATGCGGGTTTTCGGCTGGTATTGACGAATTGTACGGTAATGCAAATCCTAAAGCTTCGATAGACGATGCCATGGTATTGGCAGTGTACATACCACCGCATGCACCGGCACCTGGAATTGCGCTTTTAATAATTTCTTTAAATTCTACTTCAGATATTTCTCCAGATATTTTTTGTCCTAATGCTTCAAAAGCAGAAACTATATTCAATTTTTTTCCTTTGTAATTTCCCGAAGCAGTTGTACCTCCGTAAACCATTAATGCTGGTCGGTTTAACCGCAACATAGCCATTATAGAACCTGGCATATTTTTGTCACAGCCAACAACAGCTATCAAACCATCATAACTTTGGGCATTCATAACCACCTCCATAGAATCTGCAATAATATCTCTTGAAGGCAAAGAATAATTCATTCCTGAAGTTCCCATGGAAATACCATCACTTACACCGATGGTATTGAATACCAAACCAACTTGATCTTTTTTATTTACTTCCTCTTTTATTTGATATGCCATATTATTCAAATGCATGTTACATGGATTACCATCATAACCTGTACTTGCAATACCTATTTGAGGTTTTTTCATATCATCATCCGAAAAACCTACAGCATAAAGCATGGCTTGTGCAGCCGGTTGAGTTTCATCTTGGGTTAAACGCTTACTGTGCTTATTTAGATTATTCATTAAATTATAATCGTATTTAAAATACTTTAAATTTTATATATTTATTCCTTTGTTTTATCAAATAATATTCAAAAATATAAAGCATCTTATGCCTATATTCTTTTTTATTTACTTTATTACAATAGCCAATAGGTTAAAAACCATACTAAACTACTGAATTA
>CAYPHN010000006.1:0-12133 GCA_964410265.1 uncultured Flavobacteriaceae bacterium
CAAGAGACGAAAATCAGTTGCATGCGGCCGTTGTTGAATTGATTGCTCTTGATGGCGCTGAGATAAAATATTCTACAGTGCAAAACTGGTATCCAGGTAATTCAGAAGGAGTTGGTGGTGTATATAATTTTGTTACCAAAAGAGGAATTTGTTATAAAAACTCTAAAATATCTTGGACACAGGTAGAAACCGGAAGTGCCATTACTTGGAAATACCCGAGTTGTATTTTAAAGGGTGATAATTCGGTTGGAGAATTTTACTCAATTGCTGTAACTAACAATTACCAACAGGCCGATACCGGAACAAAAATGATCCATTTGGGTAAAAACACGAAAAGTACTATTATATCTAAAGGTATATCTGCCGGGAAATCACAAAATTCTTATCGTGGCTTGGTTCAAATAAATTCGCGAGCAGAAAATGCGCGTAATTTTTCACAATGTGACTCTTTACTAATGGGTAATCAATGCGGTGCACATACATTTCCTTATATAGAAACAAAAAATAAAACAGCGCAAATAGAACATGAAGCTACCACCAGTAAAATTGGTGAAGACCAACTATTTTACTGTAATCAAAGAGGTATAGATACCGAAAAAGCCATCGCTTTAATTGTTAATGGTTTTAGTAAGGATGTACTGAATAAATTACCAATGGAGTTTGCTGTTGAGGCTCAAAAATTATTGGAAATAAGCCTAGAAGGTTCGGTAGGTTGAGAGTTAAAGTTAAAAAAATGAAAAAAGTAGCATTAATCTTGTCATCGTTATTTATTTTTATTTCCTGTAATGAAAAGAAAAAGGAAACATCTTCAAAGGATATGCCTTTAGAGAAAAAATTTATCAGACTGCATGTTCTTGACGGAGGTAAAATTGTAGTTAATAACCTAGAGCTTTTTTCACAAGACACCACCTATCACGGGCAGTCAAAAACCTTTGCCAATGCGTTTTATGTAATTCAACACCCAAAAGGTAATTTGATTTGGGATGGTGGTTTGCCGGAAAACCTAGTTGGCTTAAACCAACCTTTTACCGATAAAAGTGGGACTTTTACTGTATCTAGAAAAGATTCTTTGGTTAATCAATTAAAAAGTATCGGGTTAACCGTTAACGATTTTAAATATATTGCTTTATCACATAACCATTTTGATCATATTGGTCATGCAAATTATTTTAAAAATGCTATTTGGCTAGTACAAGAAAATGAGTATAACTTTTTTAAAACAAAAGAAGTTAAAAAGAAACACCCCGAATTATTTGAAGGTGTAAAAAATCTAACAAATCCAAAATTAATCAATGGTGATTTTGATGTTTTTGGAGATGGAAAGGTTGTGATAAAATATATGCCGGGTCATACCATTGGTCATCAGGTTTTGTATTTAGATTTAGGCTTGGAAAATCCTATTTTACTCACTGGAGACTTATATCATTTTAAAGAGAATAGAGCGCATAAACGTGTGCCTGTTTTTAATTATGATGTTGATCAAACTTTAAAAAGTATGGAGGGTTTTGAGCAATTTGCAAAGGATAAAAACGCTGTTGTAATAATTCAACATTCGCCTAATGATTTCAATCGTTTAAAAAAAATTCTAAAGAATTAAATCAATAAAAAACATGCTAGAAATAAAAAATCTCGTTGCCGGTATTGAAGGCAAAGAAATATTAAGAGGTATAAACCTTACTGTAAAAGCTGGAGAAGTGCACGCTATAATGGGGCCAAATGGTTCGGGAAAAAGCACATTGTCTTCTGTAGTTGCAGGTAATGAAACCTATGAAGTTTTAGATGGAGACATATTACTTGATGAAGAAAGTATTTTAGAATTATCTCCAGATGAAAGAGCACATCGAGGAATATTTATGTCTTTTCAATATCCTATTGAAATTCCAGGTGTTACAACAACCAATTTTATTAAAACAGCAATTAATGCAAAAAGAAAGGCTAACGGTTTAGAAGATTTACCAGCTAAAGATATGCTAAAAATGATTCGCGAAAAATCGGAACTTTTAGAAATGGATCGCAAGTTTTTATCTCGATCATTAAATGAAGGTTTTTCGGGAGGAGAAAAAAAACGAAATGAAATTTTTCAAATGGCGATGCTCGAACCTAAATTGGCCATTTTAGATGAAACAGATTCTGGACTCGATATTGACGCTTTAAAAATTGTGGCTAACGGTGTAAATAAATTAAGAACAAAAGATAATGCTGTGATTATTATTACCCATTATCAACGCCTATTAGATTATATCATCCCCGATTTTGTACATGTATTACACAATGGAAAAATTGTAAAATCTGGTGGTAAAGAACTAGCACATGAGTTAGAAGCTAAAGGTTATGATTGGTTGAAATAGAGTTATAATGTTGCCATGTTATAAAATTGTAAAGTGTTTTTCACATCGAAAACTTTTAAACTTTTAAACCTGCAACTTTCAAACAAATTACATGGAATTAAAAGATAAATTAGTTGCCTCATTTATGGCATTTGAAAATAAAGGAAACATTGACTTAGACTCCAATGTTCATGGTATTCGTACAAAAGCTATTGAAACTTTTGAAAAAAAAGGATTTCCTACAAAAAAAGATGAAGAATGGAAATACACTTCTTTAAAGTCTTTATTAAAATATGATTATAGCGTTTTCCCCAAAGGGGAAACGACCGTTGAATTGAAAAATGTTCAACAATATTTTTTACATGAAATCGAATCCTATAAAATTGTATTTATCGATGGCGTTTACAGTTCTTTTTTATCGGATACTACGCATGAAGTAGCTGATATATGTCTATTGTCTTCAGCACTTAAATGACCTTAGTACCAAATGATTATAGATCATTATTTTGGAACAATTGCTTCAAAAACGGAAAGCTTAACCAATTTAAATACAGCCTTTTCTAAAGAAGGTGCTTTTATTAATATTCCGAAAAATACGGTATTACCAAAACCAATTCAAATCCTATATTTTTCTACCGGTAGCGAAAGCGAGATTATGTTACAACCAAGAAATCTGATCATAGTAGGAGAGAATTCTCATGCGCAAATTTATGAACGCCACCAAAGTTTGAATGACAATGTAGTTTTGACCAATGCTGTGACCGAAATTTTTGCTAACAAACGGGCTATATTAGATTTTTACAAGGTGCAAAACGATAAAAATAATGCCTCCATGATAGATAGTACTTATGTTCAACAAAAAGAAAGTAGCATCGTATCTGTCAATACTTTTTCATTTGGAGGAAAAATAATTCGAAATAATTTAGAGTTTTATCACGAAGGAGAACACATTACTTCTAACCTAAACGGAATAACAATAATTGACAACAAGCAACATGTTGATAACCACACACTAGTCAACCATAAATTTGAAAATTGTGAAAGTCATGAATTGTATAAAGGAATTTATGATGGCGCATCAACTGGTGTTTTCAATGGCAAAGTAATCGTAAATAAAGAAGCACAAAAAACCAATGCATTCCAGCAAAATAACAATGTATTAATTGGAGATAAAGCAAGTATCAATGCAAAACCGCAATTAGAGATTTTTGCCGATGATGTTAAATGTTCACATGGTTGTACTATTGGTCAGTTAGATGAAAGTGCATTGTTTTATTTACAAACTAGAGGTATTCCTAAAAAAGAAGCAAAAGCCTTAATGCTTTTTGCCTTTGGAAATGATGTAGTTGAAAAAATTAAAATTCCTGCTTTAAAGTCAAGAATTTCTAAATTAATTGCAAAAAAATTAGGGGTTGAATTAGGAATTGAAATGTAAACCCACCTTAAAAGTAAGGAATTTAAGCATATTAAAAGTCTAAATGGAGGTTATTGGTTTAAAATTCTAATAGGAAATTTTCTAATATATAATGTTTGATTCCTTCATATGTATTTGGAGTTTCAAAAGAATCAAATGAAACCACATACTTTGGATAGTTATCATTTATTTCTAATAAATTACCATATTCTCGTTTTATAGTAGATTTATCTTGAAGCAAATAAGCCACTTGGACATAAATTTTTTCATTGTCTTTTGTAGCTATAAAGTCAATTTCTTTATCTTTATTTTTTCCAACTGTTACTTTGTATCCAGAAATTAAAAGATGATTTAAAACTGCATTCTCCATGTTTTTATGAATGTCATTTGGATTAAACCCTGTTAAAGCATTTCGAATTCCTAAATCTTCAAAATATAATTTTTCTCCAACTTCAAATATTTTTTTTCCTTGAATATCACTTCTTTTTACACTATTTATAAAATAAGCATCTTCTAAAAACTGTATATACCGACTGATGATTGGAACCGATTTATTTATTTTTTGAGACTTTAAATAATCACTAATACTTTTGGTTGAAAAAAGACTCCCTGTATTATCTGCAATAAATCTTACTAAATTTTCAAGAAATTTCACATCTCTAATAGTATTGCGTAGCACAACGTCTCTAAAAAGAATTGAAGTATAAATGTTTTTTAAATATTCTGATACAATAACAGCATCATCTGGTAAATTAATAAGAAAAGGCAAACCTCCAAAAGTTAAGTATTTTAAAAGGCTTTCTTTAGATTTTTCTTTTTTGTGAAATTGCAAAAACTCTATATACGATAAAGCATGAATTTGAATAACTATTTGCCTTCCTCCTAGCATAGACGCGATGTCACTTGACAATATTTTAGCATTACTCCCTGTACAATAAATATCAAAATTACCTTGATTAAGTAAACTTCTTAAAGCTTTTTCAAAATGGTTAATTTCTTGAACCTCATCAATAAACAAATAGTTATTTTCTTTCTTTTTATTTAAATTGACATATGTAATAAGTGTTTTATAATCTATAATACTATCAAATTCAAGTAATTCTTTATCAATAAATATACTATGTGCTTTGGGTTTATTTTTTAAAATATATTCTTGTATCTGTTTAAGCATATAACTTTTACCAACACGTCTTTGACCTGTAAAAACCTTTATAAGTTTCTTATCAATAAAAGGAATAATTTTGTTAAAGTAAGTTTCTCTTATATGCATTATTTATTTTATAAATTAAATATTTACAAATATATGATTTATTTATTTTATAAGATAAATATTAAAACACTAAGTTTAAGAATTTCTAAATTAATTGCAAAAAAAATTAGGGGTTGAATTAGAAATATAAATATTTGTTTAATATAAAAAAGTTGCAAAGTTTAAAGATTCACTTTCAACTTTTTACTTTAAATAACTTTAACCCTACTCTATACTTTTTAAAATTTCCTTTAAAAAATTATTTATATCAAATTTGGGCGTTAGTGATATACCGGTTCTTACTATGACCATTTCCTTAGAGGGAATAATAAATACATGTTGGCCTTGATAGCCATTGGCTGAATACAAATCTCTTGGAGCATCAGGGTAAACGCCACCCGCATTTAACCAAAACTGTGCGCCATATCTTCCGTTTGATGAATTTGTCGGTTTACGCACATAGTCAACCCATGTAGAATCAATTATTTGCTCACCATTCCAATTTCCTTTATGTAAATACAACAAACCGAACTTAGCCCAATCGCGTGTAGTTGCCCAACCGTAAGAAGAGCCAACAAAATTACCGGCCATATCCGTTTCTATAATCGCAGAATGCATCCCTATTTTATCTAAGAGTTCATCATACCAAAAGTCTAAATATTGTTGTTGTGTTTTAAATTGCTTTTTCAATAAGTAACCTGATAACAAATTCGTAGTTCCAGATGAATAATTCCAACTTTCATCGGTTTTACCAACTAATTTCTTACGCATTTGCACCTTACTCATGTCACTTTCCATAAATAACATATTGGTAACATCAGACATGGTATCGTAATCTTCATCCCATTCTAAACCACTATTCATATGTAAGAGGTCGTTATAAGTTATGTTTTTACGTTCATCATTTTGCCATGATTCAATGTTAGTAGTATTATTGATATCCATTTTACCCTGTTTTGTTAAGATACCATAAATTGTACTCGTAATACTTTTTGTCATAGACCAACCCAACTGAGGTGTATTCTTATCAAAGCCATCTGCATATTTTTCGGCAATTATTTGATCTTTATAAATTACCAAAACCGACCTGGTTTTTTTCAAATTTTCGCCCTCTTTATCAAAAACATTGTTTACTGCACTTTGCAATAATTTATAATCAATATTTACAAATCGATTATCAATTTGTGATAAATTCCCGTAAGGGTATGGTAAATTTTTTGGTGTTATATTTCTTTGTGGAATTGTAAACTTTTTATCTATATCAAAATCGTCGTTTATCAATATACCTCCCAACCCTTCAACATAAATTGCTTTTTTAGTTTGTAAACCAAAAACCGATGAATTAACAGACTTTAATTTTTCATCAACTTTGTTATTCGCCAAATTAATTGGCGAAAAATTATTATCTCCTTGTTCAACAGATTCTTTTGTTCTGTTTGCTAAAAAAACGCCTGAGGCTAGACTCTTTGACGAAAAACCAGTGATGATGTTTAGTCGTGGATAATTGGCGTATACAATATAAACCAATCCTAAAAAGAATACAATAGCAATAATTTTGAGTAATTTTTTCATTATTAAATATTAATTTTTAGGATTTTTACTACAAACTAATTAAATTTTGTTGTTTTTATATAAAATAATATTTTGTCTATCTTATTGTTTTAGTACATATTACAACAATTACAAACAATATATTTCTCGTAAAAGTAAATTATTTTTTTTCAATTCAAAAATTATTTATATTTTTGCTAACCATTTGGTTAAACTATATGATTAAACTATATGACTAAAACTAAAGATTCATCAACGGAAGAAAAAATTTTAAATGCTGCCAAACGTATTTTCGAAAGTAAAGGTATGGCGGGAGCGAGAATGCAGGAAATAGCAGACTCTGCCAAAATAAACAAAGCTTTATTGCACTATTATTACAGAAGTAAACAGCTATTATTCGAAGCAGTTTTTACGATTGCTTTTAACAAAATAGCGCCAAAAATTAAAGATATTCTTAATTCTGATCAACCATTGTTTGTTAAAATTCAAGAATTTTCGAAAAACTACAACACGTTTATCATCAAACACCCTTACCTGCCCAATTTTATATTGCAAGAATTAAATAGAGACCCTGAATTTGTAAAGAAATTATTTGCGAATAAAATGTTTCCAGACATTCAAAAATTTAAAAATCAGATCACGCAAGATGTAAAAAATGGTAAAATTAGACCTATTGATGCAGAACAACTTTTTATCAATATTTTGTCCTTAAATATTTTCCCTTTTATTGGTGCGCCACTCATCAAAGGATTTATAAATGCGTCTGACAGATATTACAAAGCTATATTAGAAAAAAGAAAAACGGATGTTGCCGACTTTATTATTAACGCCATAAAATTATAGTTATGAAAAAAATAATATTCATTTTTATTCTGTTCAATAGCTCAAACCTTATGGCTCAAAATCAATTAGATTTAGAGTCTTGTTACAGCTTAGCAGAAATCAATTATCCTAAAGCGAAACAAAGTGAATTGATTAATGCCCAAAGTGTACTAAATTCGAAAATTATAAAAACCCAAAAGTACCCTAAAATTGATATAGATGCGCAAGCCACTTATCAATCGGATGTGATACATTTCCCTACAGAAAATCCCGGGTTAGTTTTTGAATTGCCAAACAAAGACCAATATCGAGCTACAGTTACTTTAAATCAGCTTATTTATGGTGGTGGTACAATCGATGCGGTAATTGAGGAAGAAAATGCAAAATCGAACGCATTAAAGCAAAAAATAAATGTTGATTTGTACCAATTAAAACCAAAGATCAATCAACTTTATTTTTCTGTTTTACTCTTACAAGAAAAAAACGCTCTTTTATTACGAAAAGAAAAACAAATTGAGGAAAAGTTTAAAGAAATTAAAGCCGGTATAAAATACGGTGCAGTTATTCCAACATCCGACGCCGTTTTAGGGGCTGAATTATTAAAGGTTAAGCAACAATTAACAGATATTAAAAACTCCAAACAGAATTTAATTCAATCCTTAGAAAAATATATCGGACAGTCAATTACAAATACATTAAAATATCCTACAATTACCAATAACTTATCGAATACTATTAACCGACCAGAATTAGAATTATTCAATCTTCAAAAATCTCAAATTGACTATACGGCTTCGGTTATCAACAAAAATAGATTGCCGAAAATATATGGATTTGCACAAGGGGGCTATGGCAACCCAGGTCTCAATATGTTAGACAACACTTTTCAATCGTTTTATTATGTGGGGTTAAGGCTAAACTGGAATGTTTTTGATTGGAATAAATCTAGTAAACAGAATCAGACTCTTGAAATTAACAAACAAATTATAGATAGTGAAAAAGAAGAATTTGAACTCCAGACCTCTATGCAATTAGAACAACAGGTTCTTGAATTAAATAAATTCACAGAATTTATTCAAAGCGATCAAAAAATTATTGATTTAAGAAAACAAATTCTTAAAACCACGGAATCACAATTGAAAAATGGTGTAATTACCTCATCGGATTATATTGACAAATTAACTGATCTCTATGAGGCAGAAACAGACTTAAGAACACATCAAATTCAATTATTATTAGCACAAGCAAATTACAAAGTAATACAAGGTATTTAAAATATAGACACATGAAAAAAATAATCAAAATAACAATTATTCCATTTTTGATCCTATTTATCACTAGCTGCAACTCTGGATCTGAACTGGCTGATGGTTATGGAAATTTCGAAGCAACAGAAACCATAATTTCCGCAGAAAACAATGGAAAAATATTACAATTTGAAATTGAAGAAGGGCAAAAATTATCAAAAAACACTGTAATTGGTTATATTGACACGATACAATTATCTTTAAAAAAAGAACAATTAATCGCAACGAAATATGTGGTCGCCTCCAAATCTAAAGGTGTTGTTTCTCAAATAAAAGTGTTAAAATCACAAAAGCAGACCGCTGAAATTTCTAAAAAAAGAATAGAAAATTTAATTGCAGCAAATGCGGGAACACAAAAACAACTGGATGATGTTAATGGAAAAATTGACATGATAGACCAACAAATTATAAGTGTTGAAACCCAAAATGCACCTATCATAAACGAGTTAAAAAGTTTAGATGTACAAATTAAACAAGTAGAAGATCAAATTGTAAAAAGCGTCATTAAAAATCCGGTTAACGGAACCGTTTTAGTCAAATATGCTGAACCAAACGAAATAACTTCTTTTGGAAAACCTCTTTATAAAATTGCCGATCTCAGCACCATGCAATTAAGGGTATATATTACTGAAACGCAATTGTCTTCTATTAAAATAGGTCAAAAAATTACAGTTAAAATTGATTCCAATGAAAATATGGAAAGTCTTGACGGTACAATAATATGGGTGGCTTCTGAAGCAGAATTTACCCCGAAAATAATCCAAACAAAAGAAGAAAGAGTAAATCTAGTTTATGCTGTAAAAATTGATGTAAAAAACAATGGAGGGCTAAAAATTGGAATGCCTGCAGAAATGTGGCTTGAAAACAATTAACACAATTATAAAATCTAAAATTATTAAAACTATGCAATTAATGAAAAATCTACTATTTCTTACAGCTCTTATCTCTATTACATTTACTAGTTGTAGCCAAATTAAAAAAGAAAATACTACTATTAAGCCTGTAAATAAAGAACATGCTGTAGAGAAAAAATCAGTGCAACAAGAGAATATCAAAGTCGACAACTATTGGCTAAGTGAAATTAAATTAAATAATGGCGATAAATGGGAAGCAAATATCGAAACAACACAAGGGGTAGATAAGATGATCTATCTAATTAATACTAGTAAGCCTAAAAACGTTGATGATTATTTAACCCTAGCCAACACATTAAATGATGTAAAAAACAATTTGGTTAAAGCCTGTACCATGAAAGGTCCGTCACATGATAATCTACATATTTTTCTTCATCCATTAATTGAAAAAATAAACTTGCTTTTAAAAACAAAAACTATGGAAGAAGGGCTTGAAATAACAACAAGTATCCAAGAAAATTTAGAGCCCTACCAAAATTATTTTAAATAAAATGGGGCGTTCTACAAATCAAATAGAAACTTATTTTATTAAAGCTGCTGCCCTACTAGCTTTTTTTATTGGTATGATGTCAATCATAGCAGGATCAATGGTATTGCTCGGTATAGATAGTAAAACTTATAATACGCTTCCTTGGCTCATTATTTATAATATAGTTTTGGGAGTTCTATCTATTTTTGCCGCTTACCTCATTTGGACAGCAAAAAAAAACAACAAATTGATTGTCATTTTTATTGTCTTTTCGCATAGTATGATTCTAATATACCTCCGTTTTTTCAGTGATGCAGCAGCGTTAGAAAGTGTTCAAGCAATGCTATTCAGAGTTGTTATTTGGTTAATAATAATTGTACTATTCATGATAATACCACAACAACTTAACAGAAGGTCAAAATAAATTTATGGGTATCAGTCTTAAAAACATATCAAAATCTTATGGCGATTTAAAAGCTGTTCAAAACATCTCTTTTGATGTAAAAGAAGGTGAGTTGTTTGGCTTAATTGGTCCGGATGGCGCTGGTAAGACTACTATTTTCAGGGTTTTAACAACCCTTTTAATTGCCGATAAGGGTGATGCAACTGTTGCCGGTTACGATGTAAAAAAAGAATATTTAGATATTAGAAATCATGTTGGGTATATGCCTGGTCGGTTTTCACTTTATCAAGATTTAACTGTTGAAGAAAACTTAGAATTCTTTGCCACCATCTTTGGCACAACCATTGCTGAAAATTATGATCTTATCAAAGATATTTACATACAAATTGAACCTTTTAAACACAGAAGAGCCGGTAAACTATCTGGCGGAATGAAACAAAAATTAGCGCTCTGTTGTGCTTTAATTCACAAACCAAAAGTGCTTTTTTTAGACGAACCTACTACCGGAGTAGACCCTGTTTCCCGTAAGGAATTTTGGGAAATGTTAAAACGTTTACAACAAAAAGGTATTACTATTTTGGTTTCAACTCCCTATATGGACGAAGCTGCTTTATGCGACCGAATTGCTTTAATTCAAGATGGTAAAATATTAGAAATCGACACACCTAAGGCAATAATAAAACATTATCCTAAAACAATATATGATATCAAAGCGGATAATATGTACCAACTTATTTTAAATTTAAATGACTTTGAACACCATTATAGTGTTTTCCCTTTCGGGGAATTTGTGCATTACACCGACAAAAGAGAAGATTTTAAACCCATAGAATTGATTCAATTTTTAGAAGAAAAAGGATTAAAAAATATTAGCATACAACCAACAGAAACAACCATAGAAGATGCCTTTATGGAATTGGCTAAATAAGTATTAATGAAACAAAATAACATCATACAAGTTGAAAATCTCACCAAAATATTTGGTGATTTTACAGCCGTTAATGCAATTTCTTTCGAAGTAAAAAAAGGAGAGATTTTTGGTTTTTTAGGTGCCAATGGTGCCGGAAAAACTACAGCCATGAAAATGTTAATCGGTATTTCAACACCATCTTCTGGAGAAGCTCAAGTTGCTGGTTTTGATGTTTATAAAAATGCAGAAGATATCAAAAAAAATATTGGGTATATGAGTCAGAAATTCGCTTTGTATGATGACCTTACAGTTAAAGAAAATATTACTTTTTTTGGTGGAATTTATGGGCTTTCTCGAAAAATAATTAAAGAAAAAAGATGCCAATTGGTTGAAGAATTAGGCTTGCAAAAAGTAACAAACGAACTAGTGAGTTCTTTGCCTTTAGGTTGGAAACAAAAACTGGCATTCTCTGTAGCTTTATTACACGAACCTAAAATTATTTTTTTAGACGAACCAACTGGTGGTGTTGACCCGATTACTAGACGTCAATTTTGGGAAATGATCTATAAAACAGCGCATAACGGAACCACTGTTTTTGTTACCACCCACTATATGGATGAAGCAGAATATTGTGACAGAGTATCTATCATGGTTAACGGAAAAATTGAAGCTTTGGATACGCCAAAAAAATTAAAAGAACAGTTTAAAGTAGATAGTATGAATGATGTGTTTTTAAAATTAGCAAGAGGATAGGAAGGGGTTGTGAG
>CAYPHN010000006.1:12233-25841 GCA_964410265.1 uncultured Flavobacteriaceae bacterium
TTATGAGTTATGAGTTATGAGTTATGAGTTATGAGTTATGAGTTATGAGTTATGAGTTATGAAAAATAAAAAAATAATGATACAAAACGTCTTTGCGAAGGATTGTATTTCACAAATCTGTGGCAATCTAATTTAAAGAAAAAATAAACTAGCATCCATGAAACGATTTATAGGTTTTATAAAAAAAGAATTTTACCATATTTTCAGAGACAGACGCTCTTTGTTTATTCTTTTTGGTATGCCCATCGCGCAAATTATGCTTTTTGGTTTTGCCATAACCAACGAAATTAACAATGTTGACATTGCAATTCTCGATAAATCTAAAGATGTTACAACCAAAGAGATTATCAATAAAATATCTGCCTCTAAATATTTTAGCATCAAACAAACCCTTGAAAGTGAAACCAAAATTGAAACTGTTTTTAAAAAAGGAAAAGTAAAGGCAGTTTTAGTTTTTGAAAAAGATTTTAGCAAAAAATTAACCAAAGAAAACAATGCTAGTATTCAGATAATAACAGATGCTACTGACCCAAATACGGCAAATACCATTAGTAATTTTGTGAGTTCTATATTACAAAAATACCAGCAAGAAATTAACAAAGGAATACAAATTACTTATCAAATCAAACCAGAAACACGTATGGCTTATAATCAAGAGTTAAAAAGTGTTTTTATGTTTGTTCCTGGTGTAATGACCATCATTTTAATGTTGGTATCTGCAATGATGACCTCAATTTCTATAACTAAAGAAAAGGAATTAGGTACTATGGAAATTTTATTGGTATCGCCATTAAAGCCTTTTCAAGTGATTATTGGTAAGGTTGTGCCCTATATTTTCTTATCAATTATTAATGCAATTGTAATTATTGTATTAAGTATTTTTATATTTAAAATGCCTATTGAGGGAAGTCTATTTTTATTAGGTTTTGAAAGTGTTTTATTTATCATTAACGCCCTCTCATTAGGTATTTTAATTTCAACCATTTCCGAAACGCAACAAACAGCAATGATGATTTCATTAATGGGATTAATGCTGCCTGTTATATTATTATCTGGTTTTATTTTTCCAATAAGTAGTATGCCTCTTCCATTACAGATTATTAGTAATGTTATCCCTGCAACATGGTATATTATCATTCTAAAAGGGATAATGTTAAAAGGAGTAGGGTTAGCAATTCTATGGAAAGAAACTCTAGTCTTGTTGGGTATGACGGTGTTTTTTATAGCGTTGAGTATTAAAAAGTATAAGATTAGATTGGAGTAGCCCCTCCTTAATCTTCCCCAAAAGGGAGGAAACTAGTTTAAAAGAGAGCAAAAGTAAAATGTTAAAATTAGTAATTAATTTTCTTCCTTTATGAAATTAAAGGACGCATCATGAAAATAATAGGATACATCATACAAAAAGAGTTCAAACAAATCTTTAGAAATAAAGCAATGCTTCCGCTTATTTTTGTATTACCATTAATTCAACTTATAATTCTTTCAAATGCGGCTACATTTGAAGTTAAAAATATAAAATTTTCTTATATAGATCATGACCGAACTTCTTTTTCAAGAGAATTAATTGACAAGTTTGATGCATCAACTTATTTTGATTTAGTTACCGATTTTCCTTCAAGTAAAATAGCAAATTCAGCTATGTTAAAAGGAAAAGTTGATGTAATCATAGAAATTCCACATTATTTTGAACGTGACCTTTTAAAAGATAAAAAAACAAAACTTTCTATAACAATAAATGCTATTGATGGTGCTGCTGCAGGTGTCGAAAATGTGTATATTAATCAAATCGTACAAAGCTTTAATAAAAATGCTCAAATAGATTTACTTCAGCATACTTTTCCCATGGCAATGGGAATAAATAATCAACCAAAAAATATAACAAGCATTCCTTCTTTTTGGTATAATAAAACATTGAATTATAAAACATTTATGGTACCAGGCATTCTGGTTTTACTAGTTACTATGATTACTTTATTTTTATCGGGAATGAATATTGTTCGTGAAAAAGAAATTGGTACGTTAGAACAAATGAATGTAACACCAATAAAAAAACACCAATTTATTATAGGTAAATTATTCCCTTTTTGGGTACTTGGAATGTTACTATTATCCATTGGATTAATTATAGCTCGATTACTATTTAATGTACCAATGGTTGGTAGTTTAGCTTTAATGTATTTATATACCTCTATTTATATTTTAGTTATCTTAGGAATGGGTTTATTTATATCTAACTATACTGACACCCAACAGCAAGCCATGTTTATTGCTTGGTTTTTTGTAGTTATATTTATTTTAATGAGTGGTCTTTTTACCCCTATTGAAAGTATGCCTAATTGGGCTCAATTTTTAACTGAATTTAATCCAATAAAATACTATGTAGAAGTAATGCGAATGGTAATGCTTAAAGGTTCTAGTTTTACAGATATTTTACCTCAACTTACTAAAACAATAATCTATGCTTTTATTATGAATGGATTGGCTGTATGGAGCTATAAAAAAACCAATTAAACATGAAAAAAATAGTCATATTACTCATTACAATTATTCTCCTATCTTTTACTGTTAAAAACAATGATGAAGTATATTCATTAACTATACAAGTAAAAGATTTACGAAATTCAAATGGTGTAATTCAATTTGCCATATATAATAAAGAGGGTTCTATTCCAGATGAAAAATATAAAAAATATTACAAAAAAGATATTGCAGTCATTAATAATAAAACATCAATTATAACTTTTAATAATCTACCTAAGGGAATTTACGCTATAAATATTCTTCATGATGAAAATAAAAATGGCAGAATAGATAAAAAATTTATACTGCCAATAGAGGGAATTGGATTTTCAAACTATACCTCTTTAGGGTTCTCAAACAAGCCAAAATTTTCAAAAGCAAGTTTTGAGCTAGATTCTGATAAGGAAGTAAACATCAAAATAATCTATATGTAACCAAAAATTCTTGAAATATGTACAGGTATCTATTTACAAATCTTCTGGTACTCTTTTTTATTAATCTTTCTTTTGCTCAACAAAACAGTTATTCTTTACCTAATGTTGATCTTTCTAAGATTGCTTTAGTTAACCAAAGTGATAGTTATGTTACTTTGCCTTTTGATATCGGTAATATTGAACCCTTGATCTTTGAAGCAAATATTAGTCCGAGTTTTATCATTAGGCAAAGAAAGGACTCCAAATTAATGGGAGTTTTAACTGCCCAAATTATTATCAGGATGTATAATGAAGAATCCTTACCTGTTCGAACGCCGAGTTATATTCCACAAATAACTGCTTATTATCTGCTTAGCAATAAACAGGCTTTAAATAAACATACAGTCTTTGGAAAAGTTGCTCACCACTCCAATGGTCAGTCAGGAGAATTTTATGATGAGAATGGTGATATAAATCTTATATCAGGTAATTTCTCTACAAACTTTATAGAATTTGGTTATATCTTCAATAGTCACAGTTCTAAATTCAATGCTGAAAAATTCTTAAAGACTTCCTTAGAAGTACATCCTCAAAGCTGGATGTTTGAAGAAATCAGTGGAATGTACAGCGGAGTTCGGTGGCATAATACTTTTTCTGCTTTTAAGATTCCTATCGGTAATTCAGATACAGAAAAGAGAGCACAAATCTCTTTAAAACTCGAAACAATGATAATGCTGGATGATATAAATGACTGGAGCACATTCGAACCTGAGAGATTCAATGCAAGCCTTACTTTTTATTACCACCCAAAATTTCTGGAAGAGATCGGGTTTTTTGTTCAATATTATCACGGAATGGATTACTATAATATCTATTTTATGCATCAAATTGATGTACTTCGTTTTGGTATCATGACTGATATACTACGGTTTTAAAGCCCTTTTGATACATCAGCTTAATTAACTATTATTATGAATAAAACTGGAATTTCTATCAAAAAAAACAATGGAGAAACCGAACTATTTTCTTTTGATAAGCTAAGAAAATCACTTAAAAGAACAGGAGTACCTGGTATTAAAATTGATCTGATTGTTGAAAAAATAGAAGGTGAGTTGTTTGACGGAATCACTACTAAAAAAATATACAATATTGCTTTCCGTTTATTAAAAAAACTTGATTATACCTACGCTTCTAAATACAGTTTGAAGAAAGCTATTTTCGATCTTGGCCCGTCAGGTTATCCCTTTGAAAAACTAGTGAGCGCTCTCTTAAAACAAAAAGGATTTAAAACTCAGGTTGGCGTAATATTAAATGGTGAATGTATTACCCATGAAGTTGATGTATTGGCAGAAAAAGATGGAATTTCGTATGCTATCGAGTGTAAATTTCATTCCAATACAAAAACAGTAAGTAACGTAAAAGTACCTCTATATATCAATTCAAGATTTCTGGATATTCAAAAAGTATGGAACAATTCAGAGAAAAGCACAAAATTGGAACAAGGTTGGCTTATTACAAATACTCGTTTTACTTTAGACGCTATCAACTATGCTAAATGTGTTGGTTTGCGTTTGTTGAGTTGGGAATACCCAAAAGGCAATGGAATTGTAGATAACATTGATCATTTTGGTTTGTATCCCATTACGGCATTAGCAATTTTAAAACAATTCGAAAAAAAGATACTTATTGAAAGAGATATCATCCTAATTACTGAACTTCGTGATAATCCAAAAATATTATACGAACTTCATATTCCGGAAAAACGAATCGAAAAAATTCATAATATAATTGGCAAACTATGTATGCTCTAGAAAAGTGATATTATGAAGCTAGTTTATATTCATATTTCGTAATTTTGGGTTTTGATTCAACCGATAATTATAGGTACTAAAATAACAAACATGCTTAAAGTAGAAAAAATTCGTAAGAATTTTCCAATATTAAATCGAAAAGTTAACGGTAAACCTCTAATATATTTTGACAATGCTGCAACCTCTCAAACTCCAACAGATGTAATTAATTGTATTGTAGATTATTACAGTAATTATAATGCCAATATTCACAGAGGTGTACATACTTTAAGTCAAGAAGCAACCAATGCTTATGAAGATGCAAGAGCCAAAATACAAAAGCATTTTAATGCAGAAAAATCACATGAAATTATTTTTACATCAGGAACTACGCATGCAATAAATTTGGTTGCAAGTGGTTTTACTTCCTTGTTAAAAAAAGGTGATGAAATTATTGTTTCTGCTTTAGAACATCATTCTAATATTGTGCCTTGGCAAATGCTATGTGAAAGAACAGGAGCCATTTTAAAAGTGATTCCTATTTCCCTTAAAGGGGAATTAATAATGGACGAATATGATAAATTATTATCTGATAAGACCAAATTAGTTTTTGTAAACCATGTTTCCAATGCCTTGGGAACTATAAATCCGATTAAAGAAATTATTGACAAAGCCCATCAAGTGGGAGCCGCTATTTTAATAGACGGAGCACAAGCAGTACCACATTTAAAACCAGATGTTCAAGAATTAGATTGCGATTTTTATGTTTGTTCCGCACATAAAATTTGTGGTCCAACAGGTGTTGGTATGCTCTACGGAAAAGAAGCGTGGTTAAATAAATTACCGCCCTATCAAGGTGGTGGTGAAATGATAGCCGAAGTAACATTTGAAAAAACTACGTATGCTGATTTACCACATAAATTTGAAGCCGGTACTCCTAATATTTCTGGCGGTATTGCTTTTGGAGCAGCATTAGATTATATGAATAATTTAGGTTTTGAAAATATTGCTACTTATGAGGCAGAACTTCTCGAATATGGTACAAAAAAACTTCTTGAAATTGAAGGTTTAAAGATCTATGGTACTTCAAAAAATAAAACCGCTGTTATTTCATTTAATATTGAAGGTATTCACCCTTATGATATTGGATCGATAATTGACAAATTAGGCATTGCTGTACGAACCGGTCACCACTGTACCCAACCAATCATGGATTTTTATCAAATACCTGGTACCATTAGAGCGTCATTTTCATTTTATAATACAAAAAATGAAATTGATATCTTTATCAAGGCAGTTATTCGTGCAAAAAATATGCTACTCTAATTTAGTGTATGGTTTACCATTTTGCAAAGGCAAAATAACCTTATAAAAATGAGAAAAAATAATCATACTAAATTAAAATTATTGATTATTTTTGAAAAAATATCTTCAAACTATGAAAAAATACATAACAGTAGCGTTTATAATTTTACTAACATTAAATGCTATCCAATCTCAAAAAATCGATACAAGCTCAACAATAGTTTCTGAAGTTAGTACGATAACCAACAAGGCCCCATACAACCCTAAACCAGGTATGGATAAACTGAAACGATCCAATGAAAAAATAGGCTCTAATGGCAAGGTTAAATTAAAAAAAACCATGCACTTTTTAGTTTTTGGTGATTCCAAAGGAAGTGATCGTTTACCAGATGTATTGAAAATAGCCGATAAATTAAATCCACAATTTTGTATTACTACGGCCGACCTTGTGAATAAAGGTGCTGGAGAAATTGGTGAAGAATTATATAAAGACCTCGACAAAGATGCTGGGTGGTTTTTTAGAAAATATCCTACATGGCCTACTTTAGGTAATCATGAAGTAAGTGGTCCGAAAAATACTTCGGGTCAAGAAAATTACGATTCTGGTGTAAAAAACTTTGGTGACTTTTTTGGCTTGAAAGACCCGCTCTATAGTTTTACTTATGGTAATGCAAAATTTATTGCTTTGGACTGGATTAAAGTTTCTGAAAGTCCTAGAAGGTTAAAATGGCTTGAAAAAGAACTGAAGGAAGCGGAAGGCATGCACATTTTTATATTTAAACACAGGCCTTACTATACAGTTGGTAGTAAAAGTTATAACGATGTTGCTGGTAAAAATACCGTAGCTACGGAACTGTTTACCAAATATAAAGTTGCTGCAGTATTTTCAGGTCATGATCACATCTATTACCGCACACAAAGAGACGGGGTAAATTATATAATTTCAGCAGGTGCGGGAGCGAGGATATACGACTTAAAACGCGAATCTGATGCTATTGAAAACGATGCCTATTATGGTCGCGTAAATAATAAGGATCCTAAAATTTTTAAATTTCACACTACCAATGCAGAGGAAGAAACACTAGATAAACCTATGTATTTTGTGCTTTCCGTTAAAATTAAAGGGAGAAAAATAAAATTTGAAATGATCGATACAAAAGGAAAGGTTTGGGATAAATTTACTTTTAAATCAGATATTTAATTTTCCATCATCTGAATTCATATTTTCGTAACCAGTATCCACCAATAAGTCTATTTTTTGTGAAGCCAGTACGGCTATTTTATCACAATGCTCATTTTGTGGATGGTTGTTATGACCTTTTACCCATTGAAATTTAACATGGTGCTTTCGATATATTTTTAAAAACCTTTTCCATAAATCCGGATTTTTTTTATTTTTAAAACCCTTTTTCTCCCAATTAAATACCCAACCTTTAATAACTGAATCTATCACGTATTTTGAATCTGAAAAAACTGTAACCTTTACACCATCCATTTTTAATTTTTCTAATGCAATAATAACTGCCAATAGTTCCATTCTGTTATTGGTTGTTTTTCTATACCCTTGCGAAAATTCTTTTTTATACGGTTTCCCAACCCACTCCATAACAATACCATAACCACCTTTGCCGGGGTTACCACTACATGCTCCATCTGTATAAATATAAACACTCATTTACTTTTTTATTAATATATTTTCAATAATTTTTGGAAAATTATCCTGTTCTAATTGATGTATTTTTGCTGCAACATCTTCAGGGGTATCTTGTGCAATAATAGCAACTTTGGCTTGAAAAATAATTGCCCCTTCATCGTAATTTTGATTGACATAATGTATCGTTATTCCAGTTTCGGATTCTTTGTTCGCAACAACTGCTTTATGCACAAACATACCATACATGCCCTTTCCTCCGTACTTTGGCAATAAGGCAGGATGAATATTCACTATTTTATTTGGAAATGTTTGAATTAACTTTTCAGGAATCTTTAATAAAAATCCCGCAAGGATAATAAAATCAGCCTCATTCTTTAAAAATTGTAAAAAATCATCTGAATTTAATTCAGATTTAGAAAATACTTTTGAGGGAACATTAAACCTCTTTGATCTTTTAAGAGCACCTGCATTGCGATTGTTTGTAAGTACAAAATTTACCTTAACTATATTAATTTTTTCAAAGTGTTTTATAATATTTTCGGCATTTGTTCCCGAACCTGATGCAAAAATTACTATCCGAATCATTATCTATTTTTAAATATTTCTCACAAAAAAAAGAATAATTTTTAACAATATAGAAAGAAAAAAAGAAATTAATTCAAGTTAAAAAATATATACTGTTTAATTTTTTATACTTTTTATCGATTTAATTCTAAAATATATTATTTTTGCAGCGTTAATTAAATTTAAAAATAAAAATTATGTCAGACATTGCATCAAGAGTAAAAGCTATTATCGTTGATAAATTAGGCGTTGACGAAAATGAAGTTACAAACGAAGCTAACTTTACAAACGACTTAGGAGCAGATTCATTAGATACGGTAGAATTAATTATGGAATTTGAAAAAGAATTTGATATCCAAATTCCAGATGATCAAGCAGAAAACATCGGTACTGTTGGTCAAGCCGTTAGCTATATTGAAGAAGCTAAGAAATAATATTTAAATTAATATTTATTTAAATTACGGGCTTTTACTTTTTAAGTAAAAGCTCGTGATTCTGTGTTTTTAATTTTAAAACCATTTTTATGGAATTGAAACGAGTAGTAGTTACAGGTTTAGGAGCATTGACACCAATAGGAGATACCGTAGATCAATACTGGGAAGGATTGATTAATGGCGTTAGTGGTGCTGGCCCTATAACTTATTATGATACTTCAAAATTTAAAACTCGTTTCGCCTGTGAGTTAAAAAACTTTACTGTTACTGATTATATGAACAGAAAAGAAGCTCGAAGAATGGATAAATTTACCCAATATGCAATGATTGCTTCCGATGAAGCAATTGCAGATTCGGGATTGGATTTTGATAAGGAAGACAGAGGGCGCATTGGTGTTATTTGGGGTGCTGGAATTGGAGGATTAGAAACTTTTCAAAATGAAGTTTTAGAATATGCCAAAGGTGATGGTACACCGCGGTTTAATCCTTTCTTTATACCTAAAATGATCGCTGATATTGCTCCTGGTCATATTTCTATTAAACACGGATTACGAGGCCCAAACTTTACAACAGTATCTGCTTGTGCTTCCTCAGCAAATTCTTTAATTGATGCACTGAATTACATTCGCCTAGATCAGGCTGATGTGATTGTAACTGGAGGTTCAGAGGCATGTATCACTATGTCAGGTATGGGAGGTTTTAACGCCTTACATGCACTGTCTACAAGAAATGATGATCCTAGTACAGCATCAAGACCATTTGATAAGGATCGCGATGGTTTTGTAATGGGAGAAGGCGCTGGATCTTTGATTTTAGAAGAATACGAACATGCAAAAGCACGTGGCGCTAAAATATATGCAGAAGTTATTGGCGGTGGATTATCGGCTGATGCTTATCATATAACTGCACCTCATCCTGAAGGATTAGGAGCTACAGCCGTAATGCTAAACTGTTTAAAAAATGCCGGTATTAAACCTGAAGAGGTTGATGCCGTTAATATGCATGGAACTTCAACTCCACTTGGTGATGTTGCCGAATTAAAAGCTATTAAATCAGTTTTTGGTGATCATGCCTACAAATTGAATATCAACTCTACAAAATCAATGACGGGTCATTTATTAGGTGCAGCCGGTGCCGTTGAGTCCATTGCTTCCATATTGGCAATTAAAAATGGTATCGTACCTCCAACGATAAATCATTTTACAGATGATGATCAAATTGACTCCAAATTAAATCTTACCTTCAACAAGGCTCAAAAAAGAGATGTTAAAATTGCCATGAGTAATACATTTGGTTTTGGAGGTCATAATGCATGTGTTTTATTTAAAAAATTTGAAGATTAAAATTTAATGAATATAATACGCAAAATAAGAGGTTCTCATTCAGTTAAAGATGAGGAAATTATTTCTGCGGTTAAAAATTTATTAGGTTTTAAACCTAAAAATATCGAGCACTACAAAGAAGCCTTTACACATAGTTCATTAAAAAAAACCAATAAATTGGGTACACCTATAAACTATGAGAGATTGGAGTTTTTAGGTGATGCTATTTTAGGAGCAGTAATTGCAAATTATCTTTTTAAAAAAATCCCTAAAGGAGATGAAGGATACTTAACACAAATGCGATCTAAAATTGTAAGTAGAGAACATTTGAATGAATTGGGTAAAGATCTTGGTTTAATCAATTTTGTAAAAAGTTCAACACCAAATCAAAATTTTGGCGACAATATTCACGGTAACCTTTTTGAATCACTTTTGGGTGCTATTCACATGGATAGAGGTTATGTTTTTACAGAGAGGTTTATTTTTAAAAATGTTATTGAACCTTATGTAGATATTGAACGCTTAGAAGGGAAGATTACGAGCTATAAAAGTGTTTTGATAGAATGGTCTCAAAAAACGAAAAAAAAGATCAAATACCATATTTATGAAGATACAGGTAACGACTCTTTAAAGCATTTTAGTGTTAAACTTTTAATTAACAACGAAGTTGTATCAAAAGGTAGAGCTACTTCTAAGAAAAAAGCAGAAGAAATTGCATCAAAAAGGGCCTTCTTTAAATTTAAAAATCAGATAGATATATAATTAGTGTCCGATAAAAGATAAAAGACCGCTACGCTTTAATAACAAAGCATAAAGGCTTGATTGAAAACTATCACTTAAACAATGATTTAAATTGTAAGTATTTTAAGGTGGATTAAAAAAACAGAAAAGCAAGGTAATTGTTTTCAAAAAACACGCAATCAATCGCTCTATATAACTTTTAAGGATTCTCGTAAATTTTAATCGGGCAACAATAATTTTTAACTTACAAATACATAATTCGCAAATCATTTCGTGAAAAAACTACTTAGTTTAACAAAAGTATCTTTATTTTTGTAGCGTTTCTATTTTTAATTTAATTTTAGTGTCAAAAATTCATGCTTTTAATTTTGAATTCGATCACGATTATACTTTAATCGGTATACATTCAGTTTTAGAAGATTACAGAATAGCCTATTTTTTAAATAAAAACTTAAAAATTCATTTAAAACGCTTTAAAGAAGATTTAGATTTTCCTTCAAAATATTGTCGCTTTCCTTTCTACATTTATGAGGATAAATCTAACTTTACCACTTGGTCATTAATTGCAAACAAACATGCATTTATTGATAGTGTAGACGTTTTAAACAATTTGTTTTTTGAAGAAACCAAAGTTTCTTTTTTGATTAATGAAAAAAAAAGTGTGGATTTCTTTATCAAAATAAATGGAAATTTTAACGATAGTGAATTACAAAAAATATTACAAAAAATTAATAATACGCAAAATATAATAACCTCATATAAAATTGATCCTTACGACTTAAAATCAAAGGATTATTTAATTTTTTAAAGAATGAAAATAAGAAAAAAAACAAAAATTGTTGCCACTTTAGGACCTGCTGTAGATAGTATTGAGACCATGGAGAAAATGATGATTGCTGGTGTTAATGTGTTCAGAGTTAATTTTTCACATGCCGATTATGATGATGTGGCTCAAAAAATTAAAGACATTAGAAGTTTAAACGTCAAACTCAATTTTAATGTTGCGGTATTAGCTGATTTACAAGGACCAAAACTACGTGTAGGTGTAATGGGAGAAAAAGTTAAACTAAAAAAGGGAGATGTTTTTACTTTTACAACAGAAGCCTGTGAAGGGAATAAAGAAAAAGCTTTTATGACCTATCAGAATTTTCCTAACGATGTTGAACCAGGAGAACATATTTTAGTTGATGATGGTAAACTTTTATTTGAAGTAATTGAAACAGACAGAAAAACTAATGTTAAAACTAGAGTCTTAAGAGGTGGGAAATTAAAATCGAAAAAAGGAGTTAATTTACCTAACACCAAGATATCACTTCCGGCTTTGACCGAAAAAGATATTCAAGATGCTAAATTTGCGATAGAGCAGGAAGTTGATTGGATGGCATTGTCCTTTGTAAGAACTCCTGAAGATTTGATTAAATTAAGTGACCTTATAAAAGAGAAATCTTCCTATAAAATTCCGATTATAGCAAAAATTGAAAAACCTGAAGCCGTTGCTAATATCAATCAAATTACAACATACTGTGATGGTTTGATGGTGGCACGGGGTGATTTAGGTGTTGAAATTCCGATGCAAGAAGTGCCAATTATTCAAAAAATGTTGGTAAGAAAGGCAAAAGAAGCACGTATTCCTGTTATTATTGCTACCCAAATGATGGAATCTATGATAACGAGTCAAGTACCTACTAGAGCAGAAGTAAATGACGTTGCTAACTCTATAATGGACGGTGCTGATGCGGTAATGCTTTCGGGAGAAACATCGGTTGGTGAATTTCCTCTTGAAGTAATTCAAGTCATGAGAAATATTATAGAAAGTGTTGAAAATTCTGAATTAATCCTCAGTCCGGTTTCTTATGTACAATGTATTAACGAAAGGTTTATTACCAAAGCAATTTGTCATCAAGCAGCCAGTCTTGCAGATGAAATTGAAGCCACTGCAATAACCACTTTAACAAACAGTGGGTATACAGCATTTCAAATTTCTGCCTGGAGGCCACAGTCTAATATTTTAGCATTTTCTGATAATCCAAGAATTTTAGCACAGTTGAATTTATTATGGGGCGTAAAAGCACAATTTTATAATAGAAACGTGAGTACCGATGATACCGTAGAAGATATCAATAAACAAACATTGGAAAATAAATATGCTGAAAAGGGCGATTTTGTTATTAACTTGACTTCAATGCCTGTTCATGCAAAAGGTATGGTAAACACCTTAAGAATAAGCCAATTATAATACAAAAATAATTTATTTTTAAATTTTTATGGGAATGCATTAAATGTGTTCCCTTATTCTTACGATTTACAATCAATAATATGGCGATATCATAAGGTAAACTACAACGCCACTAATGGCAACAAACAACCATAATGGAAATGTAATTTTGGTTATTTTCTTGTGCTTTTCTATATCATTGGTAATTCCTCTAACAAAGGTGATCAATACAAACGGAATAACAATAATAGACAGTATAATATGGGAGATAAGAATGATGAAATAAAAATATTTTAAAATTCCTTCTCCACCATATGAAGTTGAATTGGAAGTCATATGATATGCAACATAAAGTATCAAAAAAATTGCTGAAAAAGCAATAGCCGTTTTCATCAGATTCTCATGAATTTTTTTCTTATTTTTCTTAATTGCCCAGACGGCTAGAATTAAAATTAAAGCTGTTAAAGCATTAATTGATGCATAAATAGGTGGTAAAAAGATGGGTAATTCAATATCTATTTTCACACCAAATAGTATAGCAACCAATAACGGAATGACTATGGATAATGCAGTGATTAGTTTGTTATAGTTTTTAATTGATTCCTTCAATTTTCTCAGTTTAAATTTAAAAAAATATCTATTCTTTTAAT
>CAYPHN010000007.1:0-25722 GCA_964410265.1 uncultured Flavobacteriaceae bacterium
ACTTAAGTTGTTTGACCTATGAAGCCCAGCGCTCTTGGCGCAGGGTAGTTCACAGGTGCTTTTTCTTTTTAGTGACAATTATAAGCTTATTAAGAATTTTATTTACCATTCATAAATCCTGTCAGCATCTAAGCGAATCAGTATAAATAATAATACTGTAAAACCCCATAGAGAGGAGCCACCATAGCTAAAAAATGACAATGGAATACCAATTGTAGGAAGTAACCCGATAACCATTCCTATATTAATAGTAAAATGGAAAAAGAAAATGGCAACGGTAGTATATCCATAAATTTTACTAAATTTTGATTTCTGCCTTTCTGCTATATATAGTAGCCTAATTAAAAAAGCGACAAATAGAATAATTACAAAAGTACTTCCTAAAAACCCCCATTCTTCACCAATAGTACTAAATATGTAGTCTGTTTGTTGTTCAGGAACAAATTTTCCTTGGGTTCTATCTCCCTGTAAAAATCCTTTACCGTTTAAACCACCAGAACCTATAGTTAAAATAGATTGATCTGTATTGTACCCAATACCTTTAGTATCAACATCTTTTCCTAGTAAAATATTAAACCTATCTCTATGTCGTTGTTCAAAAACGTTATTAAATACAAAGTCAACACTAAAAATAAATATACCAGTAAAAAGATAAAGCGCTATAAAATTGATCCAATTATGGCGAATAAATCTTTTGTTTTTGTGGTTTAAATAGATAAGGAATAATGTTATAAGAATAGCAGTAATTAGAAGCGTATAAGCAAAACCAAAATATAAAGTAATAATAAAAAGAGTCAATGCTAAAAATCCGATAAGCAAATAATATGGAGGTAATCCGAAGCGATATAATACCAAAATCAATGATGCATAAACCAAAGCCGAACCTGGATCAGGCTGTAGTGTGATAAGCAGTGCAGGTAAAATTATAATTCCAAAAGCTCTTAGTTGATTTGTTAATTTTTTTAGATCTCGATTTTTTTCATTTAAAAAATTAGCGATAGCAAGTGCTGTTGCTGTTTTGGAAAATTCGGAAGGTTGAAATGAAAAAGACCCTAAACCATACCACGATGTTGCTCCATTTATATTTTTTCCGAATAGAAATAATCCAATCAAAGATAAAATGGAAATTAGATAAAAAACTCCAGAAAACCCTTCATAAAATTTTTTATCAATAGCTAATATGACAATGATTATAATAAAACTTAATAAAATCCAAATTAATTGTTTGCCATATTTTGTTGAGAAATCAAAAATTTCATACTGTGTGTCAGAAAAGGTTGCTGCATAAATACTAAGCCAGCCTAAAAAAATAAACACCAGATACATAATTATTAATAGCCAGTCAACTCCTTTGAATATGTTATTTCTCCTCCTTCGCAACGTAATTTTCTATTTCAAGTTGTTTATTGTATTCTTCTTCTATACTGCCTTCAAACATTCTTTTTTCTAAATATTCTCTTTTAACAGTTCCATTGATGTATTTTTCTATCATCAAACTTGCTATTGGGGCAGCCCATCTAGAGCCCCAATAGCCATTTTCTACAAAAACGGCTATGGCAATTTTTGGATTTTCTTTAGGTGCAAATGCAATAAAAATTGAATGATCAGTAAATTGTATTCTTTTACCATTAACCCGCTTAAAATTTTCGGCAGTACCAGTTTTACCTACAATTTCAATATTGTCCACTTTGGAAAATCTTGCAGTTCCTTTTTCAAATACATCAAACATGCCCTGAATTACAGGTTCAAAATGTTTTGTATCAATAGTAGTGTATTTTGGTTTGGTATATTTAATATCAGTAACAATACTATCACCAATTTTTTTAATGATGTGAGGTGTAAAATAAAAACCACGATTGGCTATTGCAGCAGTCATATTTGCCAATTGAATAGGTGTAGTTAAAATTTCACCTTGACCAATGGCATTGGATATGGTAGTTGTTGATCTCCAACCTCCGTTTGGATAAAATTTGTTGTAGTAATTACCATCAGGAACCAAACCTTTTTGGCCAGAGGGTAAATCATAGCCCAAAAAATTACCTAAGCCAAAGCTTTTTACATGATTACTCCATACATTCATTCCTTTTTCAGGATCTTCATATTTCTCAATGATCTTTCGGTAAACATTAGCAAAATAAGTATTACAAGATTTATAAATACCAACATTTAAACTTATTGGTCTACCAACAATACCACAATGACATTTCATAAAACTGCTCCTACCATATCGATATCCATGGTAGCAATAAAAAGCAGTTTCGGTAGTGATGACATCTTCCTGTAAGCCTATTAAGGCATTGAGTAGTTTAAAAGGAGAACCTGGAGGGTATTGCGCTTGTAAAGATCTATCAAGCATAGGTTTTTTAACAGTATCGTTAAATAATAACACAGAGTTTTTTGATCGTTTCCTACCCACCATCATGTTTGGATTATAGCTAGGAGTTGAAATTAAGGAAAGGATTTCTCCCGTTGCGGGTTCGATTGCGACGATACCACCACGTTTATTTGTCATTAACTTTTCAGCATACATTTGTAGATCAATATCTAAAGTAAGGGAAATATCTTTACCAGGTTGTGCCAGTGTATCATAGATGCCATTTTTATAGGCGCCAATTTCTTTATTAAATCGATTCTTTTGAACAAAAGTAACACCTTTTACACCTCGCAGTTCTGATTCATATTGTTTTTCTATCCCTTGAAAACCAATTAACTCACCCGGCTGGTAGTAATTGGTCTTTTGTAAAGTTCTTTCGTTTACCTCACTAATATAGCCCAAAATATTTGCAGAACTATTTAATGGATACTGGCGAATAAATCTTTTTTGGATATAGAACCCTTTATACTTATACATCTTTTCCTGAAGGTATGCATAATCTTCTTTAGAGAGTTGACTTAAAAAAATAGAAGGAATTCTGGGAGAATAATTTCTTGCTCTATTATAATTTTTAATAAATTCTTTTTTTGTTATTTTTAATAAGTTGATAAATTCAATAGTGTCAAGTGGTTCAACATCTTTTGGAATGATCATCACATCATATGAACTTTGATTTGCAACCAATAATTTACCATTTCTATCATAAACATAACCCCTGTCAGGATATGCATATTTGGTTGTAACTGCCGAATTGTTCAGTGGATTTTTTCTAGATTCATCATCAATTATTTGCAAATAGAATAAACGTGCGATAAATATAGAACCCACAGTGAGTATTAAAAAAAACAGCAAATATTTCCTTGACATTATTTATTTTTTTCTTGAAACAAGTGCAAAACTTATCATAATTAGAATAATAGTAAATATACTAGTTAAAAAAGTTTTAATCAGAATAATTCCAAAATTAATCCATTTAAAATATTCTAAAGCAAATACTATAAAATGATGTACAAATGTCAAAATAATTACATAGATAAATATTTTGGGATAGGGTAATTTATTGATACTTGTAATAGAGTAATCAATTTCTCTTTTGCCTAAGACACTTTTTAAAACAGGAATTCGAATAAAGGCTATAAAAAGAGTAGCAGCTGCATTGATACCACCAGAATTAGAGAAAATGTCTATGACTAAGCCTAAAAGAAATGCCAAGAATAGGAACTGACCATCCATTTTTTTAATGGGGTAATAAAAAATTAAAAGAATGTATAGAAACGGATTGATATAGCCTAAAAAATTAATATTGTTCAATACTATTATTTGTAATAATATCAATCCAATAATCAGTAAAGCTGTATTTAAATTATCTCTATTCATTAGAAGTTTTTTCTTCTAGATTTTTAATTTCTTTTTTGTCAAAATTGTTGATTACTTCAACAAAACCAATGTTGCTCATATCATTAAACAAGGTGATGTTTATAATTTCATAATTGTTATTCTTTGTTTTGAAATCTTTAATTTTTCCTACCGGAACCCCAATAGGAAAAATCGTTGACATACCTCCAGTTACAATAGTATCTCCTATTCTAACAGAGGCCTGAATTGGGAGATCTAATAATTGTACCGTATTATAATCTTTATTATTCCAGCTTAAACTACCAAAATAATTATTGTTTAAGAGTTTGACATTGATACGTGAATTAACGTTTAAAATAGATAATACTGTAGCGTAATTATTGGAAATACTTTTTGTTATGCCAACGATACCTTTGCTGCTAATAACACCTAAATCCGATTGGATACTACTTGAACTCCCTTTGTTGATTGTTAAATAATTGTTGTTTTTACGGTAATCATTATTGATTACTTTTGCTGCTGTATATTGGTATTTTTGGTTAAAATTATTAGTGTCAATGCGCTTTTCGTTAATTTGTGGAGCGGATTTATCTTTATGGTTTAATATGTTTTTTAATTGGGCATTTTCTTCAGAAAGCCTAGTGTTTTCTTTTTTTAATAAGTAAAACTCTTTCAAATTGTTTATCCTATTATAAATTCCTCCTGAAAGGAAATTGGCAGAACTTACAAATTTACTTTTGTGATATGTATGACTTTGTATGGTAAAAAAAATAGCAATTCCTTCGAGCAACAAAAACAAGATAATAAATTTATTCTTGTAAATAAATGAAATAATTTGTTGCATAATGTAGTATTATATCTATTTCATTAAAATACTCTTGTATTTTTCAATATCTTTTAAGGCGGTACCGGTTCCCCTAACAACAGCTCTTAAAGGATCTTCTGCAACATATACAGGTAAATCGGTTTTTCGAGATAAACGTTTGTCTAATCCTCTAAGCATAGAGCCTCCACCTGCTAAATAAATACCTGTATTATAAATATCAGCAGCCAATTCTGGAGGGGTTTGAGATAAGGTTTCCATTACGGCGTCTTCAATTCGTATTATTGATTTTTCAAGTGCTTTAGCAATTTCTCTATATGATAATTTGATTTGTTTTGGTTTACCGCTCAATAAATCTCTTCCTTGGATTAAGATATCATCTGGAGGTGTGTCGAGGTCTTCAGTTGCCGCTCCAATTTGAATTTTTATTCTTTCTGCAGTCGTTTCACCTACAAATAAATTGTGTTGCGTTCGCATATACATTGCTATATCACTGGTAAACACATCTCCAGCTACTTTAACGGATTTGTCACAAACAATTCCGCTCAAAGCAATCACAGCAATTTCTGTTGTACCACCACCTATATCAATAATCATGTTCCCTTTTGGTTGCATAATATCAATACCAATACCAATAGCTGCAGCCATTGGTTCGTAAATTAAATATATTTCTTTGGCATTCATTTGTTCGGCAGAATCTCGAACAGCTCTTTTTTCTACTTCGGTTATACCGGAAGGAATACAAATTACCATTCTTAATGATGGGCGAAAAAATCTGTTTTTAATGGTTGGAATTTCTCTGATAAATTCTCTAATCATTTGCTCTGATGCTTCAAAATCTGCAATAACACCATCTTTTAGAGGTCTTATTGTTTTGATGTTTTCATGGGTTTTACCTTGCATCAGGCTGGCTTTCTTGCCAATAGCAATAATTTTTTTGGTTGTGCGATCCATAGCAACGATCGATGGACTATCCACTACAACTTTACCTTTATGAATGATCAAAGTATTTGCAGTACCTAAGTCGATTGCAATATCTTCAGTCATAAAATCAAAAAACCCCATAAATATTTTATTGTTAGTTTGTATTCAGAATTCCACAAATGTAATAAAATTACCTTATTCATTATGCGAATGATATAAAATAGTGTAAAGTATTTTATATCATTTGAATAATACGCTTATTAATAATCAAAAGAGGGGCTTAATTATGTTTGGTAAATATACAATTAATGTTTGAAATGCCTGGTTCCGGTAAATACCATGCTCATATTATTTGCATTACAATAGGCAACAGATAATTTGTCTTTTATAGAGCCACCTGGCTGAATTACTGAGGAAATACCTGCATTATCAGCAATTTCTACACAATCGGGAAAAGGGAAAAATGCATCGCTGGCCATTACAGCACCATTTAAATCAAAGTCAAAAAAGTTTGCTTTAGTAATTGCTTGGTTTAAAGCATCAACTCTTGAAGTTTGCCCTGTTCCACTTGCACAAAGTTGTTTGTTTTTAACTAAAACAATGGTATTTGACTTGGTGTGTTTACATATTTTAGAGGCAAATAATAAATCTTCCACTTCTTTTTGGTTAGGGTGCAATTTTGTTGCATGAGTAAAATGAGATTTATCATCAGTAATATTGTCTTTTTCTTGTGATAAAACACCATTCAAAGCAGTACGAAAATTTGCCTTAGGAAATACTATATCTTTTTGAATTAAAATAATTCTGTTTTTTTTCCCTTTTAAAATTTCTATAGCCTTTTCATCGTAAGCAGGTGCAATTACCACCTCACAAAATAATTTATGAACCTCTTCCGCTGTAGCGGTGTCAATTTTGGTATTCGCAATTAAAACACCTCCAAATGCTGATTGCGGGTCACCAGCCAAAGCATCAAGATAGGCTTGTAACAAAGTATTTCTTTGCGCCAAACCACAAGCATTATTGTGTTTTAATATAGCAAAAGTTGGAAGACCTTCTTTAAATTCATTCATTAAATTAACCGCAGCATCTACATCCAAAAGGTTGTTGTATGACAGTTCTTTGCCGTGTAATTTTTTAAATAAATCATCTAAATTGCCATAAAAATAGCCTTTTTGATGTGGGTTTTCTCCATATCGTAAAGTACTTGATTGATCAAAACTCTCTCTAAAGGTAGCAGTTTTAAAATCTCTATTTAAATATTTAAAAATAGCGGTATCATAATTACTCGAAACACCAAAAGCTTTGGCGGCAAATGCTTTGCGATTATCTAAAGAGATAAGGCCATTATTTTCTAATAAAATCTGTAAAAATTCATCATACTGATTCATAGACGAGACGCAAATCACATCTTTAAAATTTTTCGCTGCCGCTCGAATTAATGAAATACCGCCTATGTCAATTTTTTCAATAATATCTTGTTCTTCAGCATCACTGGCAACTGTTTTTTCAAAAGGGTATAGGTCAACGATAACAATATCAATCTCTGGAATTTTAAATTCTGATAACTGTGCGATATCACCTGCATTGTCTCTTCTGCTTAAGATACCTCCAAAAACTTTTGGATGTAAGGTTTTTACTCTTCCGCCAAGTATAGAGGGATAAGAAGTTAAATCTTCGACCGCAACTACGTCAATACCAAGATCCTTGATAAATATTTCGGTACCACCTGTTGAATAGATGGTTACGCCCAAATCATTTAGAGTTTTAACAATTTTGTCTAAACCATCTTTGTGAAAGACAGAAATTAATGCTGATTTTACCTTTTTATTCGTGCTCATAAATTTGCTGTAAGTATTTTTGCAAAAATACTAAAACGAGTGAATTTGAACAACTTTAGAGAAGATTTATATTTTAAAATTATTTTTTTGGGTATCACAATAATTGAAAAATAAATATAGGTAATACCAATCGAGATTACTATAAAACCAATAATTTATGAAGGTATATTAATGCTTGAATTTTTTTTGTAAATTGAGGCTTTGAACTTTTATTTAAACTCCATTTAAATAAATTTAGAAACCTTATCACAAACAAATTCTAACAATTGTTCATCTGTTTTGGTGAAAGGATTTATTGTATGTGAATCGATGTCTATTTGGCCAATATTCATTCCATTTTTAAAAACAGGAATAACAATTTCGGATTTAACTTCAAACCCGCATGAAATATAATTATCTTGTTCTGATACATTTTGAACGACAAAATTTTTATTGCTCAAAGCTACTTGTCCACATATACCTTTCCCAAAAGGGATGATGGTATGTTCTGTTGGTTTACCAGAAAACTGGCTGAGTTTTAACTCGTTTTTATTTCCGTTTATAAAATAAAAACCAACCCAGTCATAATAACTTATTTCTCTTTTAAGTAAACTACATATTTCTTGTAATTTCTCATCACTTTTTACATCTTTATTTACGATGTCAATAACTTTGTTTTCTATTTTAGAAATATTCATTTCTTTCCTGTAAATTTGAATGCGAAATTAAATACTTTTTCCTTGCAAAAAAACAGATCCATTATTTTTTTTTTAGTAAAATTTTTTGCTACTTATTTTATCCTATTTGGTATTTATTCTTTCTACTTGAATAAAACCCAGCAAAAAACAGATGTGTTTAGTTGTTCACCGATAACTAAAACCGTAGCAAATCACGTACAAATGGTTTCAAAAATTATGGGATATGATGCTTATGTTGAACAGAATACAAATGAATTATCTATGAAATTCATGTTGAATGGGCATTATGTTTCAAGAATTATTGAGGGTTGTAGCTCCATAAGTATAATTATTCTTTTTTTGGCTTTTATCATTGCCTTTTCTGGTGGTATTAAAGCAACAATTCTTTTCGGATTATTTGGAAGTGCGTTGATTTATATAGTTAATGTTTTGCGTATAATTGCTTTAAGTGTAATGTATTATAGGTATCCGGAATATGAAATGGTATTGCATGATTTATTATTTCCAGCAGTAATTTATGGCTTGACGTTTGTTTTATGGATCATATGGGTTAAATTTTATTCAAATATTAATAAGCTATGAAGCTACGTAAAAGATATAGAATTTTATTAATAGGATTTTTATTTATACTATTGGTATTGGTGAGAGCTTTTGAACAACAATTGTTTTACGATCCGTTTATCATGTATTTTAAAAATGATTATTTGCAAAAACCAATTCCAATTTTTAGCGGTTCAAAACTATTGATTGGTTTAATATTTAGATATGCATTAAATGCTATAATATCCTTTGCAATTATCTATTTGTCTTTTCAGAAAAGGAGTTTTGTAGAATTTTCTATTAGATTTTATGTAATTGCCTTCATTTTATTGGGAATTATCTTTTTTATCATTTTAAAGGGAGATCTTAAACACGGTTATTTGTTTGCCTTTTATATTCGTCGATTTTTAATTCATCCACTTTTTGTCTTACTTCTTTTGCCTGCATTTTATTATAAACAATTAACATCTAAAAAAATATTTTAACATTTTATTAAAATAGTTAAAGATTTTTAAAGATTAATTTTGTTATCATGATACAAGCCTTACATAAAATACTTACAATTATTATTGCATTGGTAGTACTTCTATCATCTATGTGATTTATTATAATTTAATAGATTTACAGGAAATGATAATTGCTTGGATTTAGATCCACCCAAATAGATTCTATATTTAGATTTCTTAACAAAATTACTTTGGAAAAATGTGTTAATAAATATGAATTGGTTTAAACAATATTTAATCATATAATGAGTTAGAGGGTTTTAATTAATATATAACTAGTAATCAATCATGAAAAAAATCACAATCAAAGCAGTGTTAATTTTTACATTGGGCTTATTTCTAGCCTCTTGTAATGAAGCTAAAAAGGAAGAAGCACAAGAAGTAAAGAAAGAAGTTGAAGTGCAAAAAGAAATTGTAAAAGAAGAAGCTCAAGAACATTCAGATGCAATGGCTATGGCAACATATCAATGTGAAATGAAATGCGAAGGAGATAAAACATATGACAAACCAGGGAAATGTCCTAAATGTAATATGAAATTAAAAAAAGTAGAGGCTTCTACAGATGGTGAAAAATCGACAGAAGAAGGTGGTGAAGAAGCTCATGGCGACCATGAACACTAAATTTTTATAATTTAAAAAAAGCGATTAACTTAACAGTTAATCGCTTTTTTTTACTTATTTTCAATACTTGCTTTGATAAAATCAACAAATAAAGGGTGCGGGTTTAAAACGGTACTTTTATATTCAGGATGATATTGTACACCTACAAACCAAGGGTGATTTGGTATTTCAATAATTTCAACCAAACCGGTTTTAGGGTTTACACCTGTAGCAATTAATCCAGCATTCGTTAGTTGTTCAAAATACTCATTATTATATTCATAACGATGTCTATGACGTTCATTAATTAATGCAGTGCCATAAGCTTGAAAAGCCTTTGTTTTCTTTTTTAATTTGCACTCCCATGCACCTAATCTCATTGTTCCTCCTTTATCTGTTACCACTTTTTGGTCTTCCATCAAATCAATAACAGGGTGGGGTGTACTATGGTTCATTTCGGTTGAATTGGCATTTTTGAGTTTTAAAATATTTCTTGCAAATTCAATAACTGCCATTTGCATTCCTAAACAAATCCCTAAAAAAGGAATATTGTTTTCGCGAACAAATTTTACAGCTTCAATTTTACCTTCAATACCTCTGTCACCAAATCCAGGAGCAACGATAATCCCACTAAGTCCTTTTAATTTTTCGGCAATATTTTCTTTTTTTAATTCTTCTGAGTGAATAGAATGAACATTTACCTTTATCTCGTTTTGGGCACCAGCATGGTTAATTGCTTCTAATATTGATTTGTAGGCATCTTGTAATTCAACATATTTACCTACCAAACCAATGTTAATTGTTCCTTTTGGGTTTTTATAATGCTCTAAAAACTCATTCCAAGCTAAAAGGGTTGGTTCTTCTTTTGCTTTGAGGTTTAATTTTTTTAATACAACTTTATCTAAACCTTCTTTACGCATTAAATTGGGTACATCGTAAATTGTACTGGCATCAATAGATTCAATAATGGCTTCTTTTTCTACATTACAAAACAAAGCTAGTTTGCGTCTAATACTGTCGTTGATATGATGTTCTGTTCTGCAAACTAAAATATCTGGACTAACACCACTTTGCATTAATTCTTTAACGGAATGCTGAGTAGGTTTTGTTTTTAATTCTTTTGCAGCAGCCAAGTAAGGCACTAGTGTCAAATGAATTACTATGGCATTATGCTCACCTAATTCCCATTGTAATTGACGAACAGATTCTACATAAGGAAGAGACTCAATATCACCAACGGTTCCACCTATTTCAGTTATAACTATATCAAAATCACCTGTTTCACCTAATATTTTAATTCTCCTTTTAATCTCATTGGTAATATGTGGTATGATCTGTACGGTCTTTCCTAAATAATCACCTCTTCTTTCTTTATTGATAACGGTTTGGTATATTCTTCCAGTGGTTACATTATTAGCTTGTGAGGTTGGAATATTTAAAAATCGTTCGTAATGCCCTAAGTCTAAGTCGGTTTCAGCCCCATCATCAGTTACAAAACATTCACCATGCTCATAGGGGTTTAAGGTGCCCGGATCTACATTAATGTAAGGATCTAATTTTTGTATGGTCACTGAAAATCCACTGGATTGTAATAATTTTGCTAGAGAAGCAGCAATAATTCCTTTTCCAAGAGATGATGTTACACCTCCTGTTACGAAAATATACTTAGTTTTAGGCATCGTGTTTAGGTTTGTGCAAAATTACAAAGTCTGATAAGTTTGACAAGAAATTTTATTTTTATTTTTATTTTTTTTAATTGAAGGTATATCCTACGATAAATGTAAAAACGTTTAAATTAGATTTCCAACCTGTATTTTGTACAACAATCACTTTTTTCTATTGAAATTTGGCTTCCAAACTAATTTTATTTTAGAGTCTCACCCGCCTTGCCGGCGAGGCAGGTATCTCGACCCTTGGGTCGATTCCTTTTATTGGGTCTAGGGCTTGCCCTGGGGTACAATACCTTTTATTTGCTCATTTGGTACATAAAAATAGTTTCTTCCTTCTAGAGATTGGAATTAGGTATAAAAGTGTTATTTTAATTAAATGTATATCCAAATAAGAACGAAAAAGTATTTAACTCTGAATAAGTATCTGTTTTTAATGCTATAATGTTTCTTTTGGTTAAATACCTAGCTTCTATATTTATTTTATTTTTTAATAAAATCCCAATTCCACCAAAAAAGTTTGATGTTATAAAGAAATTATCATAATCAAGTTGTGTTAATGAATCGGGTGTTACATCAAATCTCACGTTTGAACTGATAACATTGTTCCAAATAAATCCGATATCTAAGAATAATTTGGTTTTTTCATTAATTGCATAAAAGTAATGCCTACCACCTATAGAAATTTCAATGAGATTAATATCTGCATTACTTTTGACTACACCTGATTTTGGGTTAGTACCTCCTCCAAAATTAAAATTTTTCTCTACGTTTTCTCTAAAGTAGGCATAAGCAGGCTCAATAAATAAACTCCATTTTTTATTATTGAATGGCAATATTATTTCAGTTTCAAAACCAATTCTAAATGATGTGTTTGAACCAAAATCAGAACTGTAATAGTCGCTATAGCCGTAATTTTCAAAAATATAGGAAGATTGATTAATACCCGAATTTATTTTGAACTTAAGTTCACTTTTAAACGTTTTTGAAACTGCTATGTCTTTGTATTCGGGATCAATACAGCTATTGTTTTCACTAAAAAATTTTATTAAACTCTTGTTGTTGTATTTGTAATTTCGAATTTTTTCTATAGACTTTTTATCACAATTTACAAACTTGAATAACTGATTTAAATAGGTCAAATTCAAAGCAGACTCATTCGATTTCAATTTGTATTTTTTGTAAATTAACTGTTCAATATTTTTATCTTTTTTACTAAAAAAAAAGTAAATTTTATTTTTATAGTTGTATAGTGTAGCATCACCATCAACTAAATATTTCAAGTAAACAGTTTGCGTTTTCCATTCAGGACTTCTTTTTGTACTTAAAGTTTGAATATTGTTACTCGAGATATCTAACTTAACTGTATGTCTTTCGTATTTTGAAATATTATATATCCCAAATGCTTTAACAGTGTATATTTCAATAATTTTCGGATCTGTTGTTTCGCTTAATTTATAAGTGAATTTTGTGGGACTGATATTCCAGTCTTCATTTTTTATTAGGCATTCAGTTTTTTTATCATTATTGTCAATAAAATATCCTTTTTCGAATTTTATTTGAGAATATGTAACAAAACTTAAGAGTAACACCCATATAAGAGTAATTTGTTTTTTCATAGTTAATTTAAAAGATGGAATAGTAAAATTAATGGGAGAGTAACAGGCAACGAATGTCTAAATAAAATTTTTAATATCATAAGAAAAATGAATAAAAAAATCACTTTTTTAACGAATTAAAAAAGTGATTTTTTTTATGTTGAAATAACTAATGGATATTTATTCCATATTATCATTAGTTACAATATAATCTGTTGGTTTAGTCTTTTCGGTTGTTACAACCATTTCAGTTGGTACAACCAATTCATATGTTTCAAATTTACTGTTTTTAACCAGTATAGTTTGTGTGGTTACACAACTTTGACTTGATGCTCCACAAGATGCTAAAGATGCCGTGGCAAATATAAACACAAATAAATAAGCTAACTTTTTCATAGATATTAGTTTTAAATATTATTTAAATTACTAGGGAGTATAGATTAATAACGTTCAAAGTATGTGTTTTATTATATCTATGTTAAATATTTATGCTGATTTTTGCATTATTCGTATTTGTTAACTGGCTTATTTACATGTTTTAACGATTCAATTCTTTTCTAAATTTTAAGTAATATCTATTTTTGAGAATAGGCTGAACAGTGTCCATTCATTGGTGAAAAGACAATCTTCGCATCTAATTTATGATTTTTTGTTGTTTTAAGAAATTCATCGAAAGATCTGGTCATAGGGTTAAGATAAAAATGATCCATATCACCCACCCAAATAAATATTTTCTCTTGTAATTTTGGCTCCAGGTTTACCCAATATCTTTATTTGCTTGTTATTCAACCAATTTATTTAAGGTATACAAAATTAAACTTTCAACAGTTTGATACGGATCTTTGCTAAAAGTTAAATTGGCTCTATTGGCTATAATGGCATTCATAGAAACAGCTTGGTGCCCTAATAATTTTGCCAAGCCATAAATGGCAGAGGTTTCCATTTCAAGATTGGTTATTCTAACTCCATTAAAATTAAAGCTATCTATTTTATTATTTAAATTAGGGTCTTGTATAGCAAGTCTTAAAACACGGCCTTGTGGACCATAAAATCCTCCTGCAGTTGCAGTTATACCTGAATAAACTTCGCTTGAGGTTAATTTAGACTCTATAACATTGCTATTTTTTACAATATATGGTCTGGATTTGTGATTGGCGTAATTTGTATGCTTGATAAAAGCATTTTCCATTTCTGTTTCAAGAATATCTTTGCAATCATAAGCGAGTAACATACCATCAAAACCTAAACCATATTTAGCCAATACAAAGCTATCAACAGGAATATCACTTTGCAAAGAACCTGAAGTACCAATACGTACAATATTTAATGATGTATGTTCTTTTTTAATGGTTCGGGATTCGAAATCAATATTCACCAAAGCATCTAATTCATTAACAACGATATCAATATTATCAGGACCAATACCTGTTGAGATTACCGAAAATAGTTTATTTTTAAAGGTGCCAGTTATTGTTTTGAACTCTCTTTTTTGTGTTTCAAATTCGATACTGTCAAAATGTTTCGCAACTTTTGCAACTCTATTTTGATCGCCTACAAATATGATATTTTGAGCAATATGTTCAGGTTTCAAATTTAGGTGGTAAATGCTTCCATCAGGGTTTAATATTAATTCAGAAGGAGCTATTTTATTCATTTATTTTAAATTTAAGAAAGTAAAGATAAATATTAATTGGAAGAATTCTCTATTTGAAAAATATGTTATTGTGCATAATTGGCTTAGCAACTAAATCACCCTCCAACTCTTTTAACTTGGTATCCTTCTTTTTGTAATATTTGCATTATTTTATCACGATAGTTGCCTTGAATAATAATGTCTCCATCTTTAACACTTCCTCCAACACCACATTTTTTTTTAAGGAGTTTTCCCAATGTTTTTAAATCGTTTTCTATGCCCTGAAATCCACTAATAACAGTTACTGTTTTTCCACCTCTACCTTTGTTAGAAAAATGTGCTTCCAAATATTGTTCTTTTGGTGCTAAAGTTTCTTGATCTTCTTCCGCGAAAGCAGAAAAATTTTCATTTTCATTGGTTGAAAAAACAAAACCACCCAAATCAGATAAACTATTTAATTTTTTTTTAGCCATTACTCTGTCTTATCAATTTATAAATTCCAAATATTAAAAATAACAACCCAGTTATCAGTATTCCAAAATAGCAATTGTAACATTCTTCTTTAACTTTTAGCGATACAAGTGCCAAAAATAAGGATGCAAGTATAAGTTTGGTTGGACTTGAATCATTCATCACCCTTTATTTTAATCCATGCAAATAGGAGCACAGCCACAGTTTCAAAAACCAAGCCTGTTGCTAAAATTATATTGGCCTGATTACACTTAAAAATTTTGCCAATAGCACCAATTACTATGAGTAAAAAACCAAAAGAAAAAAATGATATCACTTTTTTATTCATTTTATCAAATTTATTTTAGTCCCAGTTCAATTAAACGTTCATTCAAATATGCACCAGCGGTTATATCGTCATATAATTTAGGGTGTTTTTTGTCAATACAAATGGGCAAACAATTTAAACTCATATTACTCTTTGGGTGTGTGAAAAAAGGAATTGAATATCTTAATTTTCCCCAATCTTTTTGAGGAGGGTTCACCACTCTATGAATGGTTGATCTTACTTTATTGTTGGTTAAGTCATCACTTAAAAAATGACCTCTTAACGCAACAAATCCAATTTCTTCGTATGCTTTGCCAATGTCTTGGATGATTTTTTCTTTTCTTAACCCATTATCGGTTAAAAAATCAGATAAATCTACACTTGGTATATTTTGCATGGTTGTAAAAGTTTATTTTCTATATAAAGGTATTAAATAAGAAATGGTGTAATTAAAGCTGAAACCATTGTTGTTTAAGAATACTTTTTTAAACCCTGGTACATATAGGTTCTTAAAATTATCGGGTTCTTTTGAACTGATCATTTGATTTCCTCTAAAGGTAAACCCTAAAAAGATATTGTGCAAAACCTCTACTTTTAAACCTAGTACAAATTCAACCCATTGGGCCGTTAATCCATTATATAGTGTAGAGTTTGTTACCGTTTGATTTGGTAGAAATGGATCTGCATTTATAGTATATTCATTTAAAGTTTGGTTAAAGGTGCTAAAACCATATCGCAAACCAACAACTACCATATTTTCCATGCCAATCCAATTTTTATAAGCGTTAAAATCAGCACCTACTTTAATATATTGTCCGTTGGTATAAAAGTTAAAAAAATCTTCTTTTGTAACAGATTCAGAAAACCCAAATTCTGTAGCGATATAAAAAAGTCTAGTAACTCGATAGTCTGCAACAAATTCTAAACCTTTTGTATCTTCATCAATAAATGAATAAAGAGGTTGAAAAACATCTATTCCAACCCGCAAACCATACCTATCTTTATAAGCAATGGTGTCCTTTTTCTTTTTTTGCGAAAAAGAAGATAAAGAAATTAATAAAATGCTGATGCTAATGAAATATTTTAACATGATGTGATTGTTGGTTTAAAATATTTTGAGGATTTGCAACGGTTTTTATTCCAATAATCCAGTTATCTGAATCTGCATTGCGTGTTGTAGTTACTTCGTTAAAAATTGTTTTGTAACCACATGATCTTGAAAGAAATACATCTTCTCGAATGTAATTTAGGTCAAATATATCTGTATTGTCATTTGTGTCATCACCATCATTTTGGTTTATGGTTAATTTAAATCTTGAAATATCTTCTGTTACTTTAATAGGTATGGCTATAGAGTCGGTTGTGGTACTTACATCAAAATAATTACCCTCAATTCCTTCAATTTGAACATTGATTTTAACCACCGGTTTAAATGTACCAGGGTTTTCAAAATCATAAAACCTTATAATAAGTTTAGGTGTTATTTCTTCTAAGCAAATTTCATCCTTTTCACAACCCACAATTAATGCGCTTATTGCCCACATTAAAGCAATATATAAAGTGTATTTTTTCATTAAATGTATTTAATTCAATTTATTTTATCTCGTAACAAGGTATTATCTTTTTTTTAATAGTACCACATTTTCTACATGATGCGTTTGCGGAAACATATCTACAGCCTGTGTTTTTACAATTTTATAGTGCTCGTCCATCAAAGTCAAATCTCTAGCCTGTGTTGCCGAATTACAACTTACATATACAATTTTCTCTGGTAAAATAGTTAATATTTGTTCCACAACTTTTTTATGCATACCATCTCTTGGCGGATCTGTAATTATCACATCGGGTATACCATTTTTATGAATAAAATCTTGTGTAAACACTTTGGCCATATCCCCCACAAAAAAAGACACATTGTCAATATTGTTAAGTTTTGCATTTTCTTTGGCATCGGCAATTGCTTCTGGTACCGATTCTACACCCACCACCTTTTTAGCGTTTTTGGCTATAAATTGTGCGATGGTTCCTGTTCCTGTGTACAAATCATATACCAATTCACTACCGGTTAAATTGGCAAAATCTCTAGTAATTTTATATAGTTCGTACGCTTGCGCGGAATTGGTTTGGTAAAAAGATTTGGCATTTATTTTAAATTGCAAACCTTCCATATTTTCAAAAATATGATCTCTACCTTTAAAAACTATAACCTTTTGATCGTAAATAGTGTCATTACCTTTATTGTTGATCACATATTGGAGTGATGTTATTTCCGGAAATTTATCCGCAATAAATTGCATTAACAAATCACGTTTTTCTACATGGTCTTCAAAAAATTGTACTACCACCATGATTTCACCCGTTTTAACAATTCGAATCATTAAAGTGCGCAACATACCATGTTGATTTCTTGGATTGAAAAAACTTATTTTATTTGCAACGGCAAATTTTTTGATGGCATTTCTAATTTCATTAGATGGATCTTCTTGTAAGTGGCATTTATCTATGTCTAATATTTTATCCCACATTCTGGGTATATGAAATCCACAGGCATTTTTATTGTCAAAATCTTTTCCACTTTCAATTTCTTCATGGGTTAACCATCGAGAATCTGAAAAGGAAAATTCCATTTTATTTCGGTAAAAATATATTTCTTTACAACCCGCAATAGGTGTAATTTCAGGCAATTCTAAATGACCAATTCTAATCAAATTATTAGTAACCTCTTTTTGCTTATAGGCCAATTGTTCTTCATATTTCATGTTTTGCCATTTACAGCCACCACAAACACCAAAATAATCGCAAACAGGTTCGGTTCTTTTATCTGACAATTTATGAAACTTAACTGCCTTGCCTTCATAATAAGATTTCCTTTTTCTACCAGTTTGAATATCCACAATATCTCCAGGAACTGTGTTGGGTAAAAAAATCACTCTACCATCGGGTGCCTTAGCCACTGCTTTGCCTTTGGCTGCAGTATCAATCACTTCAATATTTTCAAATAAATGAAATTTTTTCTTTCTTGCCATGCTGCAAAAGTAAGTCATTTTTATGATTTTTTTAGGAAGCTTTAAGACTACATTTATCTTGATTTACTTTTGAAATTTTATGTAGTTTTACATGGTTATGGATGGTCAACACATACAAAAAATAATACATATTGACATGGATGCATTTTATGCATCTGTTGAGCAAATGGACAATCCGGAATTGCAAGAAAAGCCGGTTGCTGTAGGTGGAGGAGGTGAAAGAGGTGTAGTTGCTGCAGCAAGTTATGAGGCTAGAAAATTTGGTGTCAGATCTGCTATGAGTGGGTTTATGGCAAGAAAAAATTGCCCGAATTTAATTTTTATTAAACCAAGGTTTACTCGTTATAAAGAAATATCTCAGAAAATAAGAAAAATATTTTTTGAATATACAGATTTGGTAGAGCCTTTATCATTAGATGAAGCATACTTAGATGTTACTTTAAATAAGAAAAATAACCCTTCAGCATCATTAATAGCGCAAGAAATAAGAAATAGAATTCACGATGAAGTTGGTTTAAAAGCCTCTGCAGGAATTTCTTCAAGTAAATTTGTTGCAAAAATTGCTTCAGACATTAACAAGCCAAATGGACAAAAAACTATTCCACCAGAAGAAATTCTTTTATTTTTAGAAAATTTGCCTATAGAAAAATTCTTCGGTATAGGTAAAGTTACAGCCTCTAAAATGTTTCAATTGGGTATTTTTACTGGTATGGATTTGAAAGAAAAATCATTAGAATTTTTAAAGACACATTTTAAAAATACAGGCGCACACTATTACAATATTGTGAGAGGACTTCATAACAATGAAGTGAAACCCAATAGAATTCAAAAGTCTGTTGCTGCTGAACATACTTTTCTAAAAAATTTAACTTCCGAAATATATATGCTAGAGCGATTAAATAAAATTGCAGCTGAGTTGGAAAGTCGTTTATTAAAATCGAAAATTGCCGGTAAAACAGTTACTTTAAAAATTAAATACAGCGACTTTACACAACAAACCAGAAGTAAAACATTACCGTTTTTTGTAAAGGATAAGGCACTTTTATTGGCTACGGTAAAAGATTTACTGTTTCAGGAAAAAATAAAAAATTCTGTTAGATTATTGGGTATTGCGGTATCTAATTTAAATAACAATACCAAGAAAAATGAAAATATTATTGATGTTCAATTAAAATTTGAGTTTTAATTTATATTGCTGACTTTTATGAGTTTAAATCTTTATTTATATTGTATAATAAAAGCCTTACCATAAGAAGGTAGGGCTTTTATTATGCATATGTTGTGGCTCAAGATAATATTGAGATAAATATTTTATTTTTTTATTTTTGGAGGTCCACCTGCAAGAATTTCGTCATTGGCATTCGCCGCAAATTTTTTGAAATTTTTTCTAAAAGAATCGGCTAAATTATGGGCTTTTTCATAATATCCTTTGTCATTATTCCATGTTTTTCTAGATTGTAAAACTTCAGTTGGTACACCCGGAACCTCTCTTGGTTGGAATAGCCCAAAAACAGAATGTATATGATAAGTTTCATTATTAACCATATCAATTGCTCCGCTTAGGGCTGCATTAATCATTGTGCGAGTATATTTTAATTTAATTCTTGAACCAATTCCATATGGGCCACCTGTCCATCCGGTATTTATCAGCCATACATTTACACCGGTTTCTTTCATTTTTGCGCTTAACATTTCGGCATATTTTGTAGGGTGTAAAGGCATAAAAGGCGCTCCAAAACAGGCTGAAAAAGAGGGTACTGGTTCGGTAATTCCAGCTTCAGTACCAGCAACTTTTGCCGTATACCCTGATATAAAATGATATGCAGCTTGCCCAGGAGTTAACTTAGAAATTGGAGGCAAAACACCAAATGCATCTGCCGTTAAGAAAAATATATTCTTAGGATTTTTAGCAAAAGAAGGTGTTTGTATATTATTTATATGAAATATTGGATAGCTAACTCTTGTGTTTTGAGTTATTGAAACATCATTATAATCAACCAGATTAGAGTCGGCTTTAAAGACTATGTTTTCTAATAAAGCACCGGGTCTAATAGCATTAAATATATCGGGTTCATTTTCTTTTGATAAGTCAATAACTTTCGCATAGCAGCCTCCTTCAAAATTAAAAATGGTATTGTCATTAGTCCAGCCATGCTCATCATCACCAATTAATTTACGATTAGGATCTGCGGATAATGTTGTTTTGCCAGTGCCTGATAAACCAAAGAAAATAGCAGTTTCTCCATCATCATCTACATTTGCAGAACAATGCATGGGTAAAGTATTTTTAAATACCGGTAAAATAAAATTTAAGGCAGAAAATACACCTTTTTTAACCTCACCTGTGTAACCAGTACCACCAATTAAAATAATTTTTCTTGTAAAATTTAAAATGGCAAAATTATGTTGCCTTGTACCATCGAGTTCAGCATCTGCTAAAAAGCCAGGTGCTTGTAGGACGATCCATTCTGGCGAAAAATTTTCTAGCTCTTCTTGGGTTGGCCTTATAAACATATTATACGCAAATAAGTTCGCCCAAGGTAGCTCTGTGATTATGCGAATATTCATTCTATAACGCGCATCGGCACAGGCAAATACGTCACGTGCATAAAGTTCTTTTCCCGACAAGTAAGTGGTAACCTTATTGTATAATTTGTCAAATTCATTGGAGTCAAAAGGAATATTTATATTACCATCCCACCAAACTGTATCTTGCGTTATCTCGTCTTTAACAATAAATCGATCTTTAGGAGATCTACCTGTAAACTCACCAGTGTCAACAGCCAAAGCACCTGAGCTTGCAATTTTACCTAAATTTTTATCTGTACAAATTTTGGTTAAATCTTGTGGAGATAAATTCCAATGGGTAGTTGAATTCTTTATACCAAATTCTTCTAAAGAATTATTGGTAACTTGTTTATTTTTCATTTAAAATAAGTTATTTTGAGTAGAACAAAGTTATATTTTCTTGTTGAAACAAAGTTATAATTTAAATAAAAAAATTAATTATTTCAATTTTTAGCTTTTAAAAATGAGAATATCATAATTAGCCATCCTGAAATTAAGAATATGCCACCAAGCGGTGTTATAAACCAAATTGACTTTGCCATTATGCTTCCAGTGGAAATAGCAAAAATAGATCCTGAAAAAAACAGAATTCCAATAAAGAATACCAAACTGATTTTCTTTTTTATTTTTTCAGAAAAGCCTGAATAGCTGTTGATAAATAAAATAATAATGCTGTGATACATCATATAGCGAACACCTGTTTCAAAACTATTTAATGCTTCAGGACTTAATAGTTCTTTTAAGGCATGCGCTCCGAACGCCCCCAAAATAACAGATAATAATCCTAAAAAAGAGGCAAGAGTGAAATTTGTCTTCATAATTTTAATTGTTTTTGATTAGATGGATTCAGTAGAATACTGAAAAATAATGAATGTTTTTATTTGTTGATAATAAATCAAGCAAAAAAATGGCATTCTATACTTTTATTGGTGCGAAATATTTAAATTTGAATCCAAAATTACATGAATAAATTTAGAATGAGAAAGATATTAATTATTGGAGCAGGAAGATCAGCATCATCATTAGTAAAGTATTTGCTCGATAAATCAATTGAAGAAAAAATACAAGTAATAATTGCCGATTTATCTCTAGATAATTGTATTAAATTGGCTCAGAATCATCCAAACAGTAAAGTTTTAGAACTTGATATTTTTAATGTATCGGATAGAAAAGATGCCATTAAGAATGCGGATATTGTAATTTCGATGCTACCCGCGAGATTTCATATTGATGTTGCTAAAGATTGTATTTTTTATGGTAAAAGTCTTGTTACGGCTTCCTATATTTCTGATGAATTAAAAGCCTTAGATAAAGAAGTGAAATCTAAAGGACTGGTTTTTATGAATGAAATAGGGCTAGATCCAGGGGTTGATCATATGAGTGCTATGCAAGTTATAGATGCTATAAAAGACAAAGGCGGTAAAGTAATTTTATTTGAATCTTTTACAGGAGGTTTGGTCGCCCCAGAAAGTGATGATAATTTATGGAATTACAAATTTACATGGAACCCAAGAAATGTTGTAGTTGCTGGTCAAGGTGGTGTTGCAAAATTTATACAAGAAGGGAAATACAAATACATTCCCTATCATAAATTGTTTAGAAGAACAGAATTCTTAGAGGTAAAAGGATTCGGTAAATTTGAGGCTCTGGCAAACAGAGATTCTTTAAGCTACAGAGAGATTTATGGATTAGAAGATGTACTTACATTATATCGAGGTACAATTAGAAGAGTTGGGTTTTCTCGTGCTTGGAATGTTTTTGTTCAACTAGGTATGACCGATGACAGCTATATTATGGAAGGTTCAGAGCATATGACCTATCGTGATTTTATTAACTCCTTTTTAGCTTATAGTCCATCAGATTCTGTAGAACTGAAATTACGTCACTATTTAAATATCGATCAAGATGATATTTTATGGGACAAATTAATGGAATTAGATTTATTCAGTAAATCAAAAAAAATCAACTTAAAAGATGCTACTCCTGCCCAGATATTGCAAAAAATATTAATGGATAGTTGGAGTCTTGAAGAAGAAGATAAAGATATGATTGTAATGTATCATAAATTTGGTTACGAGTTAAACGGTAAGAAAAAACAAATTGAATCTAACATGGTTGTTATTGGTGATGATCAGGTGTATACCGCTATGGCAAAAACAGTTGGGTTACCAGTTGCAATTGCAACTTTGAAAATTTTGAATAAAGAAATTACAAGCCCGGGTGTACAATTACCAATTACTAAAGAAGTGTATGAGCCCATATTAAAAGAATTGGAGTCGTACGGTATTCGCTTTAATGAAAAAGAGGTAGAATATTTAGGGTACAACCCTTTTAATTTAGGTGCTTAATTTAATCAAAAAGAATTATTTGCCTGGTGGTAAGCTCTAGGTTCGCGTTGAGAATTTTGTAAAATGTCGTACCTGTTTACCCACAAGGCCAATGTCAAAAAAGTTAAGCATTCCATGATTTCCCCCGTTATAATAGTCCGATAAATTTTTATATATAATTGCTATACAATTAGTTGTATACCAACGCTTAGATTCGGTAACTAATTTATATTCATAGATTTAAATTATAATTCAACATGGCTAACTCAAAATTACATGAACTGTTGTGATGGAAGATTATATTGAATTTTAAACAATTCATTTATTGTGAAAAAGGCTTAAGCATATTTTTTACTATCTTCGGCAACATACTAACTATTTTAATCTATATCTATGACCTCAATAACCGGAATTGTTCTCGCACTTTCTTTAATAATTATCATGTTTGGAATGGGCTTGTCTTTAACAATAAATGATTTTAAACGAGTTGTTACTTATCCCAAAGCTGTTGTGGTCGGACTAGTATGTCAGATATTAATATTGCCTTTAATAGGATATTTGATTGCAACGGGATTAGATTTATCACCAACCATTGCTATTGGAATTATGCTCTTGTCAGCATGCCCAGGTGGTGCTACTTCTAATTTATTAACGCACTTGGCCAAAGGTGATTTAGCTTTGTCAGTATCTTTAACCGCTATAGCAAGTGTTTTATCAATAATTACGATACCAATAATTGTACAATTTGCAATACTTGAATTCTCAAATCAAGATGAGGTAATAATTTTAGACTCAATAACAATGATTAAACAATTACTAGTTATCGTTATTATTCCTGTGTCTATAGGAATGTTTGTAAAATCAAAATTTAAGAATTTTGCAGAACGAATGGAGAACCCAGTTAAAAAAGCTTCTGCTATTATTTTTATTCTGGTAATTATCGGTGTTGTTTACAGTACAAGAGATGTATTTATGAATTATATAGGTAGTGCAGGTCTGCCATCAATATTATTAAATGTTAGTACTATGGTAATTGGGTTTTTATTGGCTATGCTGTTTAAGTTGTCAAGACCTCAGGCTATTAGTATATCAATTGAAACAGGTGTCCAAAATGGTACTCTTGCAATTACTTTAGCAACTATTGCACTTAAAAATGCCGAATACTCTATTGTACCTGCAGTTTACGGTTTGTTGATGTTTTTTACTGGTACAGTTATTATTTTTCTTCGAAAACCCCTTGGTGTTATGGAAAAATCCTAAAGATTTAAATAGAATTCTCTCACTAAATTTTTATATTTTTCGGTATAAACATGACGCTCAATTTCAATAATTAAGGTATCCGTATTTGGGAAGGTTTTTTTAAACCCCAATTGTAAAAAGGTTCTTTTTAATGGAGACTCTTTATTTCCTTTTACCCGTAAAATGCTGTTGGGGTACAAGTTTAATTTTTCAGCTAGTATTAAGAATTTTTCTTCTTCATGAATTGGTAAAACAAAAGCACAAGTTCCATTTGGTGTTAAAAGATTCGCTGTCGCGATAAGCAATTCTTCAAAAGACAAAGTTTTAGTATGCCTAGCTTTTGCACGTTTTGATTCTAATTTTTTATAGGTATCATTGAAATATGGTGGATTGGATATAATCAAATCATATTTTTCGTCCATCTCATTTGCAAATTCCTGTAGCGATGCATGATAGCAAAATAGGCGATCAGCCCAAGTTGAATTTTCAAAATTTTCTACGGCTTGTTCATAAGCATCAGGTTCAATTTCTACAGCATCAATAATTTTACAATCACTTTTTTGTGCTATTTGTAAAGCAATAAGTCCGGTTCCTGTACCAATATCTAAAACCGATGTCACATCATTTGCAATAGTAACCCATGCGCCTAGTAAAACACCATCTGTACCAACTTTCATTGCAGTTTTATTTTGATTGACACTAAATTCTTTAAATTGAAACGGTTTGTTGCTCATAATTTATTTAATATGTACCAAATACCTGCTACCAAATACCTGCTACCAAATACCTGCTACCAAATACCTGATACCAAATACCTGCTACCTCATACCCATTACCTGCTACCTAGTCAATATTCATTTCAATCAATCCTTCGGGAGTTTCTACCAAAACTATTTTATTTTTCCTGTCTATTTTTTTAATAAAATCATCTATCATTGGTATTAGAATTTCAGAATTTTCTTTTTCTATTACAAACAAATCCTGGGCTGTTTTATCGTTAATAGAAGTAACTATTCCCACTTCACCATAATTAACATCTTTTAATAAGAATCCAATAATTTCATGAAAATAAAATTGATCGCCTTTCAATTTTGGTAGTAAATTTAAGGGTAAATAAACATCTGTTTTTAAGATGGCATCTGCATCCTCTTCGTTTTTAACATCTTCAAACCTAATACGTAATTGATTGCCTTTTTGCAACAAGCTATTCTCTATAAAAAAAGGTAATAATTTTTTACCCAAATCTAA
>CAYPHN010000008.1:0-24067 GCA_964410265.1 uncultured Flavobacteriaceae bacterium
ATATAAATATTTCTAGCAGTATTTTACTTAGATTCTCTGATTTATTGTAATTGAACCCAATAAATTTATCGCTTTTTGCCAATAAACCAATTTCAAAATCCCTTTGAGCGGCAAATGGTGCAATGCTTTTTTCTTCCAAGTACTTTGCTAAATATTCTTGCTCATATTGCCCTGGTGTTGGAATAAAAAATGCTTTGGCGCTCAACTTTTCTAAATCCATTATCGTAGAATAGCCAGATCTTGCAATGATTAATTCACTTTCAATTATTGACTTTTGTAATTCCTCTTGCAACATATACTTTACAATTTTCACATTTTTGTGATTAAATTTCGGTTTTTCTTTTTCCCTATCGGAAACGATTCCTCTTACAAACAACACTTTTTTTGAGGTGGATTCAAGTTCTTTTAAAAGTTTCTCTTCCAACAAACTACGCTGTGGCTCTGGACCAGAAAGAAGCACCAAAATATCGTATTTCTTTTTAGCAGGGGTCATTTCCTCGAAAGAGGAAACCGCATCATCAAATCGACTTAAAGGATTAATGTATTTTAAATTTAATTTTGATATAATATTATGTGATAATTTACCTGACAAATTATTCTCACCTGCATAATCCGGCACCCAACATTCGTCAAATTTTGAAATGATATATTGATGATATTTAGAAGTCAAAAAAGAGGTTGTTCCTGACAAAACATTCACCTGATGCGTAATATACACCGAAGGAACTTGATCAGACCGAACCCCAAACCTGTTGTCAGATATAATTCCTTTAATATTCTCTTTTCTTATAATTTCATGTACTGTTTGATATTCTTTCTTAACTATTTTAATAATTCTAAGTGCATCGAACAACAGTTTATATTTTAGATTATTACCGTTTTTTGTGTATTGAATATCATAGGCTGGAAGTAAATAACTTTTAAGATCTGGAAACTCTTTTTTAAGCAATTCTAAAGAATTACCATCACCGGCAAGAATAGGTTCAAACCCTTTATCAATTAAAGTATTGATAATTGGAATACAGCGAGTTGCATGACCCAAGCCCCAGTTTAATGGAGCAATAAGGATTTTTTTATTTTTTGAATTTAGCAATGATTATAAATCTTATATGATTCATTATTACAGATCAAAACCGATATCCTTACGGAAATTCATTTTATCAAATTTAATCTTTTCAATATTTTGATAGGATTGATTTAAGGCTTCTTTAAAATCTTTCCCGAAGGAAGTCACCGCCAATACTCTCCCTCCATTTGTAACTACTTTCCCATCTTTTACATCTGTACCAGCATGAAAAACAATAGACTTTCTAACATTTTCTATACCGCTAATTTCTTTTCCTTTTTCATAGGCTTCCGGATAACCTCCAGATACCAACATCACTGTTGCTACTGAACGATTATCAATTTCAAGCTTGAAATTATCCAATTTTTTCTCCGCAGTAGCGACAAATAGATCTAACAAATCCGATTTAATTCTAGGAATAACCACCTCCGTTTCGGGGTCACCCATTCTAACGTTATATTCAATTACCAAAGGTTCATTATTTACTTTTATCAAACCAATAAATACGAAACCAACATAAGAAATATTGTCTTTTTTAAAGCCATTAATTGTTGGTTTAATAATTCGTTCTTCAACTTTTGTTAAAAATTCTTTATCGGCAAATGGTACAGGCGAAATTGCACCCATACCTCCGGTGTTTAATCCTTTGTCACCTTCACCAATACGTTTATAATCTTTAGCATTGGGTAATACCACATAATTTTCTCCATCTGTTAAAACAAAAGTGCTCATTTCAATACCGTCTAAAAATTCTTCGATAACCACTTTTGAACTCGCCTCGCCGAATTTTTTATTGGTAAGCATTTCTTTCAACTCCACTTTAGCTTCTTGTAAGTCATTTAAAATCAAAACACCTTTACCAGCTGCCAAACCATCGGCTTTTAAAACATAAGGAGGGTCTAAAGTCTCTAAAAACTGAAATCCTTTTTCTAAAGATTCTGACGTAAAACTTTCGTATTTGGCCGTTGGAATATCATGACGAAACATAAATTCTTTAGCAAATTCTTTACTTCCTTCTAATTGAGCCGCGTACTTTTGGGGTCCAATTACAGGAATTTTTTTCAAGGCGTTATCCGCAAGGAAAAAATCGTGAATTCCGTTTACCAATGGATCTTCTGGACCAACAATAAGCATTTTTATTTGGTTTGTTAACACTGCACTTTTTACTGCACCGAAATCATTTGGGTTTAAAGAAAGGTTTATACCCATACGGGCTGTTCCTGCATTTCCTGGTGCAATAAATAGTTTATCAATATTGCTACTCTGTACTAATTTCCACGCAAAAGTACATTCTCTTCCTCCAGAGCCTAAAATAAGTATATTCATGATTTTATTTTAAAGTGCAAAAATAATTGAAAAAACTTTAAAATATTGTAAATAAAAATAAATTACTTCGATATGAATCAAATAGGTTATTTTATAAAATCAGGGGCTATAATTTCTATTTGCTCTAAAACCTTTTTTGCCTTTTCTTCTTTTTTCTCTGTCAATAACATAAGATAACGATAATATAAAAGTCCAACTTGTACATATTTAATTTCGCTCTGAGGTAATTCAATGAGATATGGATCCTCTTCTGGTGGCATATTTAATTGCAAAGTGTTGAGAAGCTTTTCCAATGCTTCTTTAACAACATAAGTTTGTTTACCTGCATTGGCTTGTTGGGTTAGTATAGGCGCTTTAAATTCAACTGTACGTAAATCATCATTATTTATACCTGCATTTTTTAATTGACCTTTTATTGCCTTTAAATTTCCAAGATAGAAAAGGCCTGCCATATGGTTTGTATCTCCTTCTTTCTTAGCTTCGTTTCCAATTATATGAACAATATTCTTTTTTAAAATTTCTTGACTAAGTTTAGATCCTTTTTCTTGACCTATAAGTGCTATACTGGCACTTGAGCCAGAGAAATCAGAACGCCATAATGTAACTTCTGGAAATACAGAAGCAAATGTAGCTGCAATTATATTAAAACTCTCGGGGGTTAATTGATATAGTGGTAACCATTGCGCAAAAATACCACCATCACCTAACTTTATCTTCGCTTCTTTAAAATGTTCTACAGTATATAAACTACCTGTACCTGCATGCCAAGGCGTAAACAAATCTCCTACGATTACATCAAACTTTTCAGAAGATCCTAACAGATAATTTCTAGCGTCATCTGCAACTATCTCAACGCGATCATCTGTGAATAAATTATTAGTCCACTGAGAGAAATACTTTTTAGCTGCGGATATCACATTGGAAATGAGCTCAACAGTAACTACTCTTTCTACATCATGACTTAATGAGGCACCGGCAGTAATACCTGTACCCATCCCTAAAAATAATACCTGTTTTGGATTGGGGTGTAATAATAATGGAATATGAGCTTGCATTTGTTCAACCAAAATGGATTTTGAATCTCCAAGAACATAAAAATTATCTAATCGCATTTCAATATTTTCATTTGATCTTACAATTGAAACTACACCATCACTCGATTGCCACATATCGCTAATCGTTTCATTTGATCTTAATTTTACAATTGGTGGGTTTGCTAACATTACTACAACAGAAATTCCAATTATTGGCAAAATCATCCATTTTAATTTTCTTTTTTTCTTTAAGGAATAGAAAACTAGGAGCGCTAAGATTCCATAAGATACGGCAACTAATTTAAGACTTATCCATATTCCTAAAGCGTCAAGAAGAATAAATCCAGCTATTATTGGTCCAATAGTACTTCCTAAAGAATTGAACAAAACTAATTTTCCAACAAATTTACCCGAAGTTTCCTGCTTCATTTCAGGAGCCGCTTTTAATAGAAAAGGAAATATGGCCCCAATAATTGCTGTCGGTATAAATACAACCATAAAACTCAGCTTAAATACAGCCAATAAATAATTAGTCCATGATGCTCCTTTAGCAATATAGTCTAATCCATCTGTTAATGAATTGAATACTACTGGAGAAAAACCAAGGGCAATCGCACCTGTAGAAAGAAGAATAATTAATACAACCTTAGGCGATTGAGATTGGTTAACAAGTTTGTACGATAGCAAACCTCCAAATCCTAAAGAAAAAAGAAATACAACCAAAATGGCTGAGAAAGAGTAAACCGAATTCTGTAACACTTGAGCAAACATTCTGGTCCAAATCGTTTCTGCTGATAAAGCCAATAAGCCCGACGAAAAAGCCAACAATATGAATTGAGAATAATTAATTTTTTCGGATAAGTTTTTATTGTTCTTAAGTATTTTTGATTTTTGAGCTATTTTAATCTTCTTATTTTTTACATCATTATCTGTTATAGGTTTAGATAACTTATCCATAACCAAAGCGATAATTCCAATACTGGCTGCCAAAATTATAGCAATGTCATAGGTTATATGCACACCGAAATTTGAAATTAAATAAAACCCTGCTAAAAATGCGCCAATAGAGGCTCCTATCGTATTTACCGCATATAAAAGTGTACCTCTACTGGCGAGTTTACTTCTTTCTTTTCCAACATATTGTGCTAAAACAGGAAAAGTACCTCCCATAAGTACCGAAGGTAAAAGAAGAAGAGAAACACTAAAAATAAATTTTAATAAGGTTAATACACTTCGCTGTCCGTCAATAAAAGTAACCAATTGGGCATAGTTAGCTTTATAAAATTCAACGCCTGGTATCAAAAGAAGTGCTGTGATAGCAATACCTATCTCCATGATGCCATAAGCCCTTAAAGGGCGGTTAAAATTGCTTGATGCCCTTCCTAAAAACCATCCGCCAATTGCTAAACCCAAAAAAAAAGCAGATAAGGTTGCAGCAGTTGCATAGGATGCGTTTCCAAAAATCAATCCGAGTTTGTACATCCAAACAACCTGAAGAATTAAACCGGCTGTACCTGATAAAAAAAACAAACCTGATAATAAGATTAATTTCTGTGTGTTTACTGATTTAAAGGTTGTTGATTTATTATCCATAATAAGAAGTATCCTTTAATATTTTATTACAAATATATTGCGATTTTAAATAGAAAAGAGGCTCAAAAAGAGCCTCCTTAATTTTTTATTATTTATTTTAATCTTAATTCAGACATCCTACATAGTTAGGATTGTTCGATTCTGATTCTGGAATTGGAAATTTGATGTTTTCGCTATAATTTCCGCCTTTAAAGTATTCACCCCAAGGAAATACATCAGAAGGAGGCATATTGTAAACATCAACCATTCGACGTAGATCACCATGTCGATGTCCTGTACTAAACAGCCAAAATGCACGCTCAGCAAAATGTGCCTTTAACAAATCATCACCTGTCAATCCTGAAAAATCAAGATCACCAAGACTCATTGTTGCTCTTAGTATATTGTGAATTTCTTCTACAGTTGCAGCGTCATTTAAATCCGCAGCAGCTTCTGCCTGAATTAGTCGAGCTTCAGTTCCTGACGCCATTATTATTGAAGCGTTAGAATCAAGATATATTAACTGATTGTAATACAAAGTACTATCATCTTGGCCAAATGCATCTCCACCATCCCAAGGAACACGTGGATCCATTGCAGATCTATACAATTGTCCGTTTCCACCTTTACCTTCAGCAACAGAATATTGATTACGAACTGTACTCATAATATAAACTCCATTTTCTTGTCGGCGACTATTAATTGAGTGTTCAATATCATAAACAAAACCATCCGGTACAGAGGATGCCTCTGTTGCTGCTGCAGAAATATCACCTAAGCCCAATAATGCACGAGCTCTTCCAACTTTTGCCAAATTTAATAAGTCATTATTACCACTGGCTTTAGCAGATGCTTGATCAAACCATGTAATTGCATCTCTGAACATTTGTTCTGTAGTTAAGGGCTCACCAAATATAATATCTCCACCATCTGAAGGAACCTTACTAAAAGGTACTCCTCCACAAAAAGTTTCTGCAAACATTAAATAAGAATACCCTACAATACTATGCATTTCACTTTCAACTTCTGCAACACCACCAAATTCAATGGCTAGGTCAATCGTAGCTTCTGCTCCTGCACGAGCTCTGTGCAGGTTTGAATAAATTGTATTCATTGTACCATTAATGTTTTGAAGATTTCTGGTATCTCCTTCACGTCGTGTAGGAAAGGTACCTGAGTAATCATACTCATCAGACATAAGTCCACTCATTGGTATTAAACCCACTGTTGCACCATGTCCGGCGGCAGATCCACTCATGGCAACTGCAAAGTCACCCAATGAACCGGCTTTAAGCGTTTGAATACCCGTTTCACTATTTAAGGATTCTGGCGTAACAATATCAGGGTCTATTACTTCTACTAAAGAATCACATGATGTAATTCCAAAGGAAAGAAGTATTGAAAAGCTGGCAAAAATTAACCAACGTAAACTTCCAAATTGATTTTTATTTTTTATTATTTTTTTCATAATTCAAGTTTATCATTATTATTGATTAAATAATTAGCTGTTAAAAAGAAAAGTTTAAACGTGCTTGCCATGAACGTATAGGCGGCTGACTAAGAAATTCTTGTGTTACAAAATTACTTTGACCCGTTGCACTAATTTCAGGATCAAGCCCTGAATAATCTGTCCATATTCCTAAGTTACTACCTGAAACTGATACACTTATACGGCTAAACCCAATCTTTTTCGCAAAATCTTGAGGGACATTATAACTTAAAGAAACTTCTCTCAGTCTCCAAAATGAAGCATCTTCAATATACCCTGCATTGGTACCTAAGAATGCTGATGCCACTGCTCTGGCTTGACCTGCAAGAGAAGCATTAGGATCATTCAATTCTTGTGTATTACCGTTTCCATTTCTCCAGGCTCCAGTATTGTTATACAATTTTTGACCTCCTCTATAATTTAAAAGTGCTTTTAAAACAATTGTATTATTTAAAAACCCAAATGTTGGAGAGAATGAAAGATCAGTAGTTGCAAAAGGCGTTCCTAAATAAACGGTTTCCCCTACTTGAATTTCACTTTGACTAATAAACCCATCACCATTATCGTCATTAAAGGTATATTCTTCGTCCCAATAACCACCTAATGGAAATCCTTCCGCATGTCTTTGTAAACCAAAAACAATTGGTTCTATACCTTCTCCTAATGTTTTAAGTTTATTCTCTATAAATGAAGCTACAAAATCTAAATCAAAATTAAACATTTCTCCTTCTACAATTCTAGTATTCAAAGTAATTTCAAAACCAGCATTTTGTACAGAACCTAAATTTTCAAAACGACCAGCACCTACTCCTAGTGATGGTGGCAATGTTCTAAAAATCAATGCATCTTTAGTTTGTTTATTAAAATAAGTGACATCTAAACCTACGCGATCAGAAAATAACTTTACATCAAAACCAAATTCTAATTCAGTAGAGCGTTCTGGTTGTAACGAAGCATTTCCAACACCACCGATGCTAACTCCGGTAACGCTAGTTCCGCCAACAGTAGCAGCAAGTGGATTGTAAAATCTTAAAGCATCATTGGTACCTGGTTGTACCCCAGAAGCTCCCCATGCCCCTCTTAATCGCAAAGAGCTAATCCAACTTTTCTCATTTGGATTAAAATAATCTTCTTCTGAAATTATCCAAGAAGTACTTACTTTTGGAAAAAAAACTGCTTTAGAAGCAGCACCAAATGAACTACCTCTATCGGCACGTACTGCAGCAGTAACATAAAGTTTCTCATTAAACCCTACTTGTTCTTCAATAAATGCACCTGTAGTAATTTGTTCTGTAGTTGCTTCACTAGCTTGTGTTATAGCAGCACCGGCAATAGAATTACTACCTGCAACCAATTGTAAACCTGTGGTAAAAGTTCCTTGAGAAAGAACCCTTAAATATTGTAAACCTAGCGATGAGCGAGATGTAATATTTTCTGTAAAGTTTGTTTTATAGGATACAACTGCATCAAATGTATACACAAAGTCATTAAACCTGTTAGAAAACGAGCTCCTTCATCATAATTTAAAAAAGCAGGAGCTTCACCTGTTGGGAAAAATTGAGTATCCCAACGATTGGTGTAATCAAGTCCACCAAATATACGTACGTTTATTTTTTCTGTTGGTTTCCATATAGCCTCTAAACCTGTAGTAAAACGGTTTATTGCTTGTCTTGTATCAATGGTGAAAAGTTCTGCAGGTGTAAATTCTCCCCATCCATTGTTTATGTCTATCGTAGGAAACCCATTAAGTCCTTGCCCCATTAGTCCAAGAGCAAAATTATCATTTAATGGTAATGCTAAATCACTATTGGTATATCCTGTTGTTAAATTAATATTTAATTTTTCTGTGATCTTTGCTCCAAAATTTCCTCTAAAATTATACCTTTTTATACTACTTATCGGTAATACACCTTCTTGATCGGAATAATTACCAGACATATAGTATGTTAAGCCTTCGCTTCCACCTGAAACACTTATACCAGCAGCAACGGATTGACCTGTACGAAAAGGTCTCGTTCTAGGATCATTAAGTGGTTGAAAAGAATCTACTCTATCAGGAACAAATGTACCTTCTGCCGCCTCGTAATTAAACCCTGGATTACCAGCAGCATCATAAGCTTGGTAGTTTTTAGGATATGTAACTATATCTTTTACTTGACCCATTTCTGCAAATGCATTCCATCTTGCATCTCCTCTTGTTCCTCTTTTTGTAGTAATTACAATTACACCATTTGCGGCTATTGAACCATATAATGTTGCAGCTGAAGGCCCTTTAATAATTTCAATCGTTTCAATATCTTCAGGATTAATATCATCTAATCTCGAAGGAGCTTGCCCTCCTGTTTCAAATGAAATAGAGTTAGCTTGGTTGTTAATTAAAACTCCATCTAAATAAATTACAGGCTCATTTGATAAGGAAGCACTATTAGAACCCCTAATTCTAATTCTTGAACCCATACCTACAGCACCACCACTAGATCCTATTTGCACACCAGCGGCTTGACCTTGTAAAACATCAAAAACATTGCTAATAGGTCTGTCTTTTACATCATCTGAAACATCTAATTTGGCAATTGAATTACCCATTTCAACTCTTTTACGAGCACCTGTTGCAGTAACGATTACTTCGTCAAGATTCATTAACTGAGCCTTAAGTATTACGTTAATTGTTGAAGAATCTCCAACGGTTATATTGGTAGTTTCGAAACCAATAAAAGAAAATTCTAGAATATCTCCTTTAGATACATCAATAGTATATTTACCATCAAAATCTGTTGAAACTCCTGTTCCTGAGCCTTTCAACAATATACTTACACCGGGTAAGGGCATTCCAGATTGATCGGTAATCACTCCACTTATTATTATGGTTTGGTCTTCTATTTTAACTTTATCTATAGAAGCTGACTTGTTTTCAATTACTGGTGCCTCATTTTTTTCTATTAAAACAATGAGTTTTCGCCTGATTTCAAAAGAAACGTTGGTTTCTTTTAATATTAGATCCATTAATTGGTCAATTTTCATCTTGTCTACATCTATTGTAATTTTTTTACTGATATCCAAGATAGAATTCTTATAAAGTATGTTATAATCGGTATTTTTTTCTATTTCAAGAAATACTGATTCCAAAGTGGCATTTTCCATTTTTATGGAAACTATCGCTTTTTGCGAATAGGAGTTATTTGCATTTAGTTGAAGTAAAACAACCAGTAAAAATAACGCTGTAATTTTCATTTTTAAGTCTATTTTAATAGTAAAATAGTTTTTACGTATAGTATTTTTCATATTTTTGTAAAAATTTAGAAATTGTCATTCATTTTTTAAATTAATTAGGAATCAAGGGGTTGTTACAGCAATCCCTGATTCTTTTGTTTTACCATAGATTTAATTTTGAGATTAATATTAATTTTGTTTTCATTATTTATGATATAATTAAATTCTTTAATCAATTGAAATGCTTGTAATACTTCTTCAATAGTTTCTGTTTCAAATCTCCCTGTATATTTTTCTTGACCTACTTTTATATCGTTAATTTCTATTTCTAGATCAAAATGTCTTTCTAATTTTTTTGTTATATTAAAAAAATCTTCGTTCTTAAATAATAATACGCCGTCTTTCCAAGCAATATAACTGCTAACATCAACATTTTCAATAGTTAACTTGGAATCAGAAATAGAATAAGAGGCCATTTGATTAGGACTTAATAAAGTAGCTTCTGAATCTACGTTTTCGCTTTCTTTAACAGAAAGGCTTCCATCTACTAATACAACTTTGGTGTGCTCGTCTTCTTCATAATTTGAAATATTAAACTCCGTACCCAGAACTTGCGTACTCAAATGCTTGGTCTTAACATAAAACGGTCGCAGTACATCTGATTTAACATGAAAATATGCTTCTCCTTTTAAGGTAACATTTCTTGATCCTTTGTCATAAAATGCTACCGGGTATGTAAGCGAAGAGCCTGAGTTTAAATGTACTTCTGTTCCATCCGATAATACTATTTGGAACTTCTTACCATAAGGAACGTTTAAAGTATTGAACACCAAAGGTTTTTTTTCTTGATTTTTTACAGTTACTTTCTTATAAATAATCTTGGTTCCTTCTTGTTTTGCGACATGTGTACTTGTGCTTGAAACTAAGGCAGAACTCTCTGTTTCAAGTATTTGTTTACTCGATCCATCACCAAAAGTAATCGTTATTTCTGGATCGGTTGACTCTATTATTTTATTATCTTGTGAGTAATAATAAAAACCTAAGGAAATAAGCCCTATAAAAATCGCAGCATATTTATAATACTGAGGTTTATGTCTTTTTGGTTTCTTTATCTCAACCTTCCCGCAAATTTCAATCAATTCATCTTTTAATTGTTTGGATTTCTCTTTTTTGAACACTCTTTTAATTAAAAAATTTAACTCTATTTGTTCTCGAAATAAGGATTTATTCTCCTTAGCCCATTTACTTAAAATTATTTTTTCTTTAGGCGTTGCCGTATTATCAAAGAATTTTTGCAATATTCTTTCTGTTTTTTTCTTAATCATAGTAACTCTAAAAAAATGATGTATTAAAACTATAACGAAGTATTTTATCAATACCCTTGTTTTTAAACTTGTTTTTTTATAATATTGGAAAATATTTACTAAAAAAATACGAAATCTTACTGTTGTAATTAAATGATTACTGTCCAAAATATTAATAGAGAAGTATTCGAATCAATTGTTGATAGACACTATGATGATGTTTATTTATATGCTAAAAATCTAAGTAGGGATGAGGATTTAGCAAAAGATTTGGTTCAAGACGTTTTTTTAAAGTTATGGAAAAAAAGAAGTAAAATAAAAGAAAGAGGTCTTATTAAAAGTTGGCTTTTTAAATGTGTTCGTAATAAATTTATTGACTTTACAAGAACTAACAAGAAAGAAACTTTTTTATTAGAAACTTTTTATGTTGAATTATTAAATGAGATTATCTTAGAAGGCCAGGATAATTTACAACAAAAGCTAAAAATTGTAGAAAAAGAAATAGAACAACTACCTAAAAAGTGTCAAGAGGTATTTATTTTAAGTAAAAAAGAAGGCCTAAACAATAATGAAATCGCAGAACACCTTAATATATCACCAAAAACCGTTGAAGGGCATTTAACAGGTGCAATGAAAACATTAAGAAAAAAACTTTATAGCGTTAAAATATTTGCTCTAATATTTGTTTGGTAATCATATATGTAGGTCTAACTCCCGATGCACCTAAACCTCCTGATGCTAATGTTCCTCCTGTTTCTAAAGGGTTATCCGAAGCGTAATAAGCATACCGTACTTTTACATCATTACGAATATTGCCTCTAATTTTTGATGCAGATTGTATGGCTTTTTGATAATGAGCTCCTTCCATTTCTAAACCAATTACCTGCCAGGTTGAATTGTGGAAAAATTCTAAAATATCTTTATTTTGTAAAGAGGTTCCTAAAACAGTTACCATAGATCCTTTAAATACTTTTACTCCCGAATCTTTTAGATCGTCCACCGATAATTCATTTTTAAACGGGTAGTTATCGGCCGTTCCTTCAAAAATATGTGCAGTTGGTATCATAATATCTCCTTTTCCGCCTTCTAATATTCCTGCTTTTCCCATAATTGAAACCGATTCGATATTTAAATGCTGTTTTTTACCATTGTCAAGTAAATACGGTTTTAATAATTCATCTAAAGTTTCATAGGCCTGTTCACCAAAAGCGTAGTCCATCACAATGATAACTGGTTTTTCACCTTTCGAATTACTTATTTTATAATCCGTTTTACTAAAATCTATTTTTTCAGTATCTATTAGTTGTACATCAATGTTGGTGCCTGAAGTGTCTTTTATAAATGTCAGTCCTTTTTTGGCAGCTCCTTTTCTAATTATTTTTTGTAGATCGTTTTCAGAATCTCCAATCAATTCAAATAAGGCGATATAATCGTTTTCTTTGCTTTCTTTTGGTAAAAAAACTGGAGCATAAATAGAATTCATTACCGAGTGCATGTTTGCACTAATAATATGAATAGGACGTTTAATTAGATTTTTTTCAAACAAGGCTTTTTTAATGTTTGTTGCCCAAATTTCACCATAAATATGATGACCAATTCTCTCACTCAGTGTAGGGCTAAAAGTAATTACATGTTTTTTATCTTCAAGTAATTCATTAATGGCTAATTTTCCCATCCAATAAATAATGTTAAAAAACCTGTTGGTTTGTGATTTCGTTGAAAATTTAATATCAGCACCTTGAATTTCTTTAAAACTTCTACCCAAAATACTTGTCAAATGTGTACATAATACTTCCCGTTCCTTTTTGTCAATATTTTTATTGTTTAAAACGACATCTTCTAAATTTAGCCATTCTCTTGTGGTTTTGCCTTCATCATTCAATAAAACCTTTTTTGCTATTTTATGCGACTCTACAAACATAAAGGTTAAGTGCGTTAAAATATCATAAATGTCAGATCTTCCTCGCGTAATTTCAATATTCATTTGATCTTTATCAATTCTATAGCAATTTCTTCTTCGTTTTGCCGGTATAATATTTTTAAAGTGTGAGCTGCCAAAACCTTCATCTGCAGTTAAGTTGATAAATCTGCATTCTTCAATCCCGTTAGGCAGTCTATCAATAATATACAACAAACCATCAAGCTCTATTTTATCTTCGGCAATACTGCCATATATTTCTGGTTTTAAGGTAAGTAAGGCATTTTTAAGTGTCTTGCCAGAAACACCTAAAGGTTTATAAAACCCTCTATTAAATAGATGGCGCATGGTGATATAAATACGCTCTATTGCCGTAGTAGAAATTTGAGCACTTGATCTTTTAATTGGATTCATTTACTAGTATTTGATAATAACGCTTGTCGTTTTGTAAAATTTTTATTGCCTCTTGAATTGATTTATTAAATACAATATGGTTTTGATATTCTCCTTTTTTAAAATAATATCTATTTATAATTTCATCAGAAATACGAGCCTTTATTTCTTCTTTATTTCGATTCAGTTCTTCTAGTTTTTGCTTTTCTAATTGCGATAGTAGCTTTTTATAAGTAACACTAATTCCTTTTGCAAGATTTTCTTTTTCTGAAGTTTGATATGCCTTCACGAAATTCTTTTCGCTGTTTGTTTTAAAATTATTTTTATCCTGCATTACAAAACTAATAAAACTTTGATAATCATCATTACTAAAAACATAATTTTCCGGTTTTGCTATGGATGGGTTTTTAAAATAATAGTCTGTTGCAAAATTAAAAATAGCATCCGATTTATATAAGGCTTTGGTTGCGTCGGTTTCTTTTGTCAATTCAACTTCTACATCTGGTGCTATACCGCCTCCTCCGTAAACAATTCTTTTATTTTTAGTTTTAAAAGCTTCTCTGTTCAAATTAGAAAACTTTGGAATATCACCTCCTTTTCTATTGGTATAATCTAATTCTTGAATGTTTCTTCCGCTAGGTGTGTAATATTTTGAAATGGTTAATTTTAATTTGGTACCGTAAGTAAGGTTTCTATATCGTTGTACCAAACCTTTGCCAAATGATCTTTGTCCTAATATAACCGCTCTATCTAAATCTTGTAATGAGCCTGCAACAATTTCTGTCGCTGAAGCTGATTTTCCATTAATCAAAACAACGATAGGTATTTCTATATCTATTGGTTCTTTTTTTGTTTTATATACTTCGCTCCATTTTTTAACCTTTGCCTTTGTACTCACTACTACTTCATTTTTAGGAATAAAAAAATTAGTAATATTAATTGCTTCATTCAATAAGCCACCTGGGTTACCTCTTAAATCTAAAATCAATTTATTCATGCCTTTGGATTTTAAATCCACAAACGCATTTTTTACAGACTTAGAAGCCTTGCTATTGAATTTATTAAAGGCAATATAGCCTATTTCGTCACTAATCATTTGGTAATGAGGTACTGGATCTAATGTAATTTTCTCTCTTGTTACACTAACATCAAAGGTTTTATCTTGGCGCTTTACTGTTAAAAGAACCAATGAATTTACACTGCCTTTTAATAAAGATGCTACTTGATTATTTTGAAAATCTTCAATAAGTACATCATCTATTTTAGTAATCTCATCGCCCACTTTTATACCTGCTTTATCTGCAGAATAGCCTTCATAAACTTCAACGATCAATAATTTTTTATTTACAAACACCGATTGTGCGCCTATACCACTGTATTCTCCAGATGAATTTATTTTAACTTCTTCTACACCTTGTTCGTCGTAATAATTGGTATACGGGTCTAAATCCTTCAACATGTTTTTAATTGCAGTATCTGTCAACTTTGCAGGATTAATTTCGTCAATATAATACATGTTGAGCTCTTTAAACAAAGTTGAATATATTTCTAATTGTTTGGCAACCTCAAAATAATCCGTTTTAAACGCAAAAAAAATAGAGCCCAAAATTATCATGGCGCCTACTATTGCTATTTTTTTAATTTTGTTTATCATTTGATCTTTATATTTTTTAAAAGAAACTTATGGAGCACCTCCTTCATTTTTTCTTCTAATGTTATATAGTCTACTTCTTTTTTATCTAAATATATAAACATGAATATATGTTTTTTAGTGTATTCAGACTCATAAATCAAATATTTATTTTTTCTGTAGGCTTCTCTTAACAATCTTTTGATTTTTATTCGGTCAACAGCTCTTTTAAAGTTTCGCTTGGAAGCGGAAACGCCTGCTTGAATTTTATACGGTGAATTATGATCAATATCGAGATAAATCAGTTTGATTGGAAATGCAGTAACCGATTTTCCTTCAGCAAATAATTGGTTAATTAATTTGCTCTTTTTTAGTTTTTCTTGCTTTTTAAAAGTCTGCTGCATTGTTGCAAAAGTAATGAATTGACGTGAATAATAAATAAGCTCTAACTTTCAAGTAAATATTTTTAAATCGTCTTTGAAAATGTAAAAGAAATTCTTCTTTTGAAATTTTAAACAATTTTATTGTAATATGTTTGATTTTGATACATTATACCTGTTTTTATCAATACAATAATTGTAAATTTGAAGTTTTAATTTTAATAAAATGTTATGGCTCAAGATTTATTTCAAGCTCCCGATTATTATTTACTAGATGATCTTTTAAATGAAGAACATAAATTAGTTAGAGATGCGGCTCGTGAATGGGTAAAAAGAGAAGTGTCTCCTATTATTGAAGATGCTGCCCAAGAAGCAAAATTTCCTAAACAATTACTAAAAGGATTGGCAGAAATTGGTGCATTTGGATCTTATATTCCTGAAGAATATGGTGGTGCCGGATTGGATCAAATATCTTATGGTTTGATCATGCAAGAAATTGAAAGAGGTGATTCTGGTGTTCGTTCAACAGCATCAGTACAATCTTCATTGGTGATGTACCCTATTTGGAAATACGGTAACGAAACGCAACGTCAAAAATATTTACCAAAATTAGCCAGTGGCGAATTTATTGGTTGTTTTGGTTTAACAGAACCAAATCACGGGTCAAACCCTAGTGGTATGGAGACCAAATTTAAAGATATGGGCGATCATTATTTATTGAATGGCGCCAAGTTATGGATCTCTAATTCACCTTTTGCAGATATTGCCGTGGTATGGGCAAAAAATGAAGAAGGAAGAATTCACGGTTTGATTGTTGAACGCGATATGGATGGTTTTTCTACTCCTGAAACTCATCATAAATGGTCCTTAAGAGCATCCGCTACCGGCGAGCTTATTTTTGATAATGTAAAAGTACCTAAAGAAAATATTTTGCCCAATAAATCTGGTTTAGGTGCCCCTCTGGGTTGTTTAGATTCTGCTCGTTATGGTATTGCTTGGGGCGCTATTGGTGCTGCAATGGATTGTTATGACACTGCTTTGCGTTATGCCAAAGAAAGGATACAGTTTGGCAAACCAATCGCAGGTTTTCAGTTACAACAAAAAAAATTGGCTGAAATGATTACCGAAATTACTAAAGCGCAATTATTAACCTGGCGTTTGGGTGTTTTGAAAAATGAAGATAGAGCTACTACTGCCCAAATCTCTATGGCAAAACGTAATAATGTGGATATGGCTCTTAAAATTGCCAGAGAAGCGCGTCAAATATTAGGCGCTATGGGAATTACCGGTGATTATTCTATCATGCGCCATATGATGAATTTAGAATCAGTTATTACCTATGAAGGAACACATGATATTCACTTGTTAATTACTGGGATGGATATTACAGGAATACCTGCTTTTAAATAAGATAATTAACACTCACTAAAAACTTCCTAAAATAGTAAAAGAAAAATTTCTTCCGGGTGCACTAATCGCTGAGGCAAACTCTTTATAGTGTACGTCAAAAATATTGTCAACTGCAAGAAGTAAATCAATGTTTTTGGTTGCCTTATACCTAGAATAAAAATTTAAGGTTTGCCAAGATGGTGTTCCGTAATAATAATCTGCATCTGCTGGATGGAGAATTAATGGTGTTTCTTCAATATTATCAATCCCTTCAGAAATGTTATAGTCTTCTAATTTCTTTCTGCCATTAAATATAAAGTTCAGCCCAGTTTCAATTTTATTTTTGGAATATATCAAATCTAAGCTTCCAAATAATGGTGGAATTGAAGACATTGGCTCTTTGGTGTCATACGTTCTTCCTTTGGTATAAGTAATAGATGCTTTGGTTTGAAAATTACTTGTAATATTACCCTTTAAGGTAAAAGTTCCTCCCAAAATATAAGCAGTTTCCTTATTTACATTCGCCTGTATTTCTAATTCTTCATCATCATAAATTACCGTTGCACTGCCATTTAAAACAAATGGAGCACGAACAATATAATTTTTTAATAAGGTATAATAAGTAGTAAACCCTATATAGAAATTTTTGTCATTAAAATACTTTAATGTTCCTGCTTCAAAATTATAAACAAATTCAGGTTGTAAATCTACATTTGGCACGGTTACTATTCCTCTTTTTTCTCTTACCTTACCAATATCATCGATATTAGGTGATCTAAACCCCGATGATAAAACACCGTTTAACTGCCATGTTATATTTGGTTTAAACACATATCCGGCGGTCAATGTAACAGCGGTATTTTTTAATGCAATATCATTATCTGGTAATTTTATAAATGTTTCATCTATCCAAAGTGCATGTAATTGTGTATTTGTTAATCTTATACCTGTATTTAAAGTTGATCTTTTACTAATATCTTGACGATAGCCCATATAAACTGCAGAACTCATATAACTACTTCCCCCGTCAGGGTAACGTGTTTGAACAACAAATGTATCTGAAATTCCAATAACCTCATTACCATCAACTTCCAAAACCTCTCCTTTTGATCTTGAGTTTACATCATTATATGCAAATTCAAAACCATAAGAAAAATTTCGGTTTACTGATTGCTTTAAATTGGTGTTAAAATCACCATTTAAACTATAAACATTAACGTTTTCAAAACGAGACATCCTATCAAAACTGTCAAATCTTCTATTAATTCTAGACTCCTCAACATCCTGAAAAGCAAAGGTTATAGTTCCATTATCTATCCATTTTTTTTCTAAATTTAAATTTAATTGTGTTGATAGTAAAAGTCTTTTTTGAGGACCATAATACCATTGAGCAAATCTTAACTTATCATCTCTATATTCTGTTAATTTATCAAACCTATTTATCTCTGTTGAATTGCTGTATTGCATATTTAAAATAATATCGGCTTTTTTATTTATTGGGATTAAAATTTTTTGTAAAAAATCTGTTTGATCAAATCCGACATTTCTTTGCGTTTCAGGGTTGGAATTAATCACGGCATTGGCATTGTAAAAGTTGTCAGTATTATTTGAATATTCAAATTGTTTCCCCCAATCTTCAAAATTGTGAATCCTATCCTTTCCCATTTTTAGATCGCCAAATTTGCTACGTGAAATACTGGTATAGGTTGCCCATTTTTTCATTTGTACTTCTATACCTGCTTGTATTGTAAATTCATTATTTACAGTTCCTACACGAGACATAAATTCAGAATTAACAACTGTTTTTTCACTTGTTTTTGGAGTGCGCGTATAATAATGAATTACTCCTCCTAAAGCATCCGATCCATAAATTACCGACGAAGGTCCAAATATAACCTCTACTCTTTCCAAAATATTAGGTGAAATAGTGATCGCGTTTTGTAAATGTCCTTTTCTGTAAATTGCATTGTTCATTCTAACACCATCAACAACTAATAAAATACGGTTTGCCTCCATACCTCTCAATACAGGGCTACCACCTCCAAATTGTGTTTTTTGTACTTTTATTCCTGGAATGCTCGCCAACATATCGGCCGATGTTTGCGGCGTAGTATTTTGAATTTCTTTACTAGAAAAAACAGCTACTTGTTCGGCAATTCGTGAAATATTTTCTTTACCCTTTGTCGCAGATAAAAAAACCTCGTTCAAAATTTCTGATTTAAATTGCAACTGTATGATTTTGTTACTTTTACCTATTAATTTTTTAAGTAACTCGAACTCCACATAACTTACGTGTGAAAATGTAAGTAATTCCATTTCCGAAAAAACACCCAGATCAATGTTGCCATTTTTATCAGAAATTATACGTTTATCGCTATTTTCCCCTTCTACATGTACATTTTGAATTGGAAACCCAGAATCTTTATCCACAACAGTGAGTTGTTGCGCATGAACAAATTGCCCAACAAGGAGTAATATAATAAATTTAATAAATTTCACTTGTGTAATTCTTTGCAAATTAATAAATTATAAAGGTCTTATTGCATTGATACTCAATTATTAACCCTTTAACCTTTTCTTTTTTCTAGTTATAAGTTAAATTTATTCTCGTTGCTTTCATTAAATACTTCTTTTAAAACATCCAATGATTTAGGTTTTTTAAATCCTGGTACATGTAATTCGTAATATTCTAGAATAATGTCTAACACAATACTGCGAGATCTTGCATTAAGGTCTAACCGTTCATTGATATCAAAATTTATGCCGATTATTGATTTAAATAAAATTAATTTTTCTCCTGCTAAAGCATGGTGTAAGGGCTTGTTTTTGGTAAAAAACCCTTCTGAGAGATTAAAATAATATGTTTCTTTTTTATTCACTTCAGGATAAAACCCTAAATACTTCGTTAAATTCATCAAAAATAGAATATGAAAATTTGCAGTAGACGCATGGCTGTCTAACCAAATTAATGCCGTTTCTATATATTCAAATAATTTGGGGTTCTTTTCTTCTTCATATAGAGCATAGGATAATACCTCTGCTAAAAACAAAGCTATAGATTGTTTTAAAATATTAATAGATATGGATTGGTATAAATTAGAAATTCTAGCCTCTCTAATACTATTTAAATTTCCTTTACTATTGTGAACAGCAGTAAGTTTTAACTGTGTTAATGGTTGAAAATATGCAATATTAACTTTTTTGCTTTTCGATTTTAAAATTCTTTTTAAAAGATAGGTTCTTATACCTTCTTCTGTAAAGCATTTAACAATTAGATCAGCTTCACCATATTTTAATGAAGTCAATACTATGGCCTTTGTATTTACTAGCATCCTAGTTTATTATAGCTATTTTTGTTGAAGAGGTTTCTGTTTTATCGGGGCTGGTCAATAATACAATATAAACACCCGATGCTACTTTACGACCAGCAAGATTTGTTTTGTCCCAAATTACTTTACCGCCCTTTATTTCTTGACCGATTTCAACATTGGTTTCATGAACCAATCTACCTGCTGTATCTAAAATTTTTACATTCGTACCTCTTGGTAAATGTGTTCCTTTTCTTCCATCAATGGTTACAAATTCATGTTGTTTTTTTACCGGATTGGGATAAGCATATACTTCACCAAGTGTTTCGCCAAAAGGAGCTACATTATTGTTGAATGCAACGATACCTTTATCGGTAGCAAAAAATACTTTTCCCGTAGTATTATCTACTTTTATCTTTAGTATCCTGTTGGATGGTAAGGGCGAGTTATCTTTATTAAAATTAAATAAAGTTGTATTACCAGAAGGATTTGTGCCAAGAACTCCACCCGTATCTGTACCAAACCATTTATTCTCTGCACCATCAATCGCAATAGAATTGATTGGTTGGTCGCCTAATAATTTTTTAGGAACACCGTCATCTTCAATAATAACAGGTTTGGCATCATAAATTGAGGCATCAAACAGGCCAGAAGCATCGGTAAAAACCACCAATCCTTTTTGTGTACCTATCCATATTCGATTATTTCTGTCAATGGCAAGAGTTCTTACATTTAAATCGGGTAAGGATCCTTTTGTTGACTCGGTAATCAATGCTCTTTTTCTATTGCCTGATTCATTAAAAACCAAGGCGCCATTCCTTCTTGATGCTATCCAAACACTTCCGGTTTTATCAATAACCAATTCCGAAAGGCCAAAAGCAGTATTGGTAATAATCTCACTCAAGTCAAAACTGCTTCCTTTACCATTATTAGGGTTTAATTTTTTTAAACGATTCGATACCCAAGCGTTTGCAACCCATAAGTTGCCCTGATTATCAAATGCCGATCCATTAATTCTAATATTGACATAGCTTGGATCTGCCGGAAAATCAAGTGCTTCTAAATCACTGTTGGTCTCGTTCCATATTACAAAAGGAGTATCATTTTCAACTACTAAAATACCATCACTCCATGAACTGATATAAACTTTATTTTCTTGAATGGGGTCTATCGTAATATGTACCAAATCTCTAGCAGGAAAATTATTACTGTAATTATAATTTACCCATTGTATATCTTCAGGTAAAATTCCATTGTAATGACTATATCCAAATCGCCTACCTAACGGAGTGTAGGCACCATCATAACCCCCATAAACTATCCACAAATTATTATTTTGAGCCGTTATTGAAAAAACCTGATTAGAAATTGGTCCTTTAGGGTGAATTTCCTGATAATCCAAAGCGGAAAAGTTTTTCGTTAAAATTCCGAATAACTGAGTCGCTAAATAAACATTATCCCCTTCAGCAAAAGCTGTATTCAGATTAAAATTATAACTATTTGTGGGTAAGAATTCAGCTATTATTTGCAAAGAGCTATTTAAAATATTCGCACTTTTATTTAAAGCAACGGATAAATAATCAACAGAAGATGTTAAGTTGACAATTGCTTGCGAAAAAACACTTATCTGTTGCAAATTATTAAAGGATTGAATTTTATATAAAATATTGTTTCTTGCAGTGAATACCTCGTTATTAAAAACTGTTATATTTAAAAAATTACCTAGTAAATTGCCTTCAGGTTGTAGCCAATTATTAAAATCAATTAAATTGGGATCATTGATGTTTGCAGAATAAATTCCTTTTATAGTTGCTGCATATATCGTTGTTTGGGAGATTACCGTTTGATTTACAAATAATGGGTTTGAATTTTCGTCAATAAAATAAGTATCTCCAAAATTGAGATTATTAATATCATATTGTACTATACCAAAAGGTGTAGATAAATAAAGTATTTCTTCATATTCAGAGATATGATTTATTTGCTTTTGACCTGTTATATCTAAGCGTTCAATATCATTAGCAATAGTTATTTTACCCTTATCATCAATAATTTCTAATAAGCCTGATTGATAACCTATTACAAACCTTTTTGTGGCAATACTATAATAAATACTTGTAGTTTCTTTGCCCGATAAACCATGAACAGAAGATATTTTATTTATTTCTTGGGATGATATGTTATAAATAAAAGCTGCATTATCTGTAATGGCATATATTTTATTTTCTATTTTAACAAAATCTTTGACATTGTTATAGGAGTAGAAATCTTCCCAGTCATTACTAAAATCAGTTTGCGCATTTAATAACTGAACCCAGAAAAAAAGGATCAATAATTGTGATAAACCAAAAGTCTTATTTGTGAAATTAAACATGTCAGTTATTTTTCTCAAAGATATTTATTTATCACGAATTCAAAAACTGCTGTTAATATAAAAAGATTAATTTACTTTTGATAAAATATCTCTCTAATCTATGATAAGTTCTACCGCATTTACAGTTCCAATATTAATTTTAATTTATATTATAATTACTTTCCTGTATTCTGCGGTTGAAAAGTTAGTACAATGGCGTGAAAGCATAGATTTTTATATCAATCATTTTAAAAATTCGTCCATAAAAAACTTTATTCCTTTGCTTTTAATAATTGTAATTATTTTAGAATTAATAAGCTCTGTTCTTTGTTTAATAGGTATCTATCATTTAATAGTTTTTAATGAAAAAATTATAGGCTTTAACGGACTGGTTTTAGCGGCAATTACTTTAATAGGACTTATGTTTGGACAAAGAATAGCTAAAGACTACAGTAGTGCTATGCAGATAACTGTCTATTTTATCCTAACTGTTTTTGGAGCATTTTTACTACAATAAAAGGCAATAAACCACATCCGTCAGCTGACGAACTGGACCCAATAATAGGAATCGACCCAAGGGTTGAGGTATCTGCCTACCGGCAGGCAGGTTCGACTAACTAAAAAATTGAAATTAATTTTTTAGAGTCTCACGAAAATAAAAACAGCACCCAGATTTTGGGTGCTGTTTTCGTACAATTGATATTAACTCTATTAACTCAATTAAAATGCGCTTGCAAGGTTTAAGTTTGATACTCCTACCAAATGACCTTCTAAAAATAGTTTTATAGGATAAATACCCTTTTCATAATTTTTACCTTTTCTTTGGATATACATGGTCACATCAATGTCATTTTTATTGTAATCAATAATTGTATGATCTGTATATTTTTTTTCTATATTACTGTTTGTTAATGTAAAAATTCCTTTTGCTTCGGTAACTTTCCCTTTTGGGTTTTGTATAATGATGTGGGCATCTTTTTTACCCGATGCTATTTTTTCATTATGTAATAATTTAAATTTTACTTTTATTAAATCTGTTTTACTTGCATTATTTGTTTTTTGGTAATTACCTTTAGGTCCAATTTTCATGGCAATAACTTCTATGTTTTTAATTTTTAAACCTTCTTCTAGAATTTTTTTATCATTTATATCTGCCACAGATAAAAAATTTATACTTCCTTTTATTTTATCATTTAAAGAAGTTAAATCATTATATCTTTTTTTAAATTGATACAGTCTGTTTTTATAACTAATAACATTCGACCATCCTGTTTCTTTCAAGTTAAGAACCTCCGTTTTTAATATTGCTATATTTTCTTTTTCAATGGATAAGGAATCCGATGTATTGGTAAACTTATTAATTGCCAATTCAAACTTTTTCTCTAAAGAAGTTATATTTTTTAAAACCTTTAATTTTTCGTTTTCAATATAATTTAATGCTTTATTATTTTCTTTATCCACCGCTACAATAGAGGATCTATAATTTACAATAACCACTTCTTGAATTTGTTTTTTCGCTTTTGAGCTTACCGTTGTTTTTGTCTCTTTTTCCTTTACTTTAACAGATGCTACTTGCTTGAAATTAGATAATTCTTGTTTAATTATTTTTTCTTTTTGCTGTATTTTAAGTATCGATTTCGTGGGTGTATCTGCCAATCTTGATTTTCTTTTATAAATATTCCTCCTTCTGCTTAT
>CAYPHN010000009.1:0-23453 GCA_964410265.1 uncultured Flavobacteriaceae bacterium
TTGTCAGTATCCCATATGGCAAATGACCACATGCCATTGAACTTGTTTTGGCAGTTATAACCCCATGCCCTATAAGATTTTATTATTACTTCTGTATCAGAATTCGTGTAGAATTGAAATCCCATACCTTTCAACTCTTCTCTTAATTCTATATAATTATATATTTCTCCATTAAATACAATTGCAATTTTCTTATCTTCACTATACATTGGCTGATCCCCTGTATTCAAATCAATAATAGATAATCTTCTATGCCCTAACCCTATATTTTTATCAATAAAAAAGCCACTCCCATCAGGACCTCGATGATGAATTATATCTGTCATTTTTTTTAACCTATCCTCATTAATAACCTTTTCCCTATCAAAAGAAAATATTCCTGTTATTCCGCACATATTGATTTATATATTTTTAAGTACTCATTAATAATACTTTCTGGATCAAATTTGTTTATTATTTGATCTTTTGCCTTTTGTCCTACTTTTTTTCTAACGTCTTCATTATTGATTAATTCTACTATTTTATTAGCCAATAATTGAGGCATTTTAGCAGCTAAGATATAACCATTCACTTCGTTATCAATCAATTCTTTAGTTCCACCAACTCCTGTTGCAATAACTGGTTTCCCCAAGGCCATAAACTCCATTAAGGCGTTGGATATTCCTTCAGTAAAAGATGTCAAAACTCCTATATCACATATATTCATATAAGATTCTACATTATTTATTTTACCTAAAAACAATATTTTTTTTTCTAAATTCTTTGGTACTAAATTTTTATATAGCCTATTATCCCCATCTCCTATGCATAAAAAGGTTATATCCTTTCTTTTATCTAAAATCTTCAAAGCAGCTTCAAAATATGAATCATAATCTTTATAATGAGAAAATGAAGCGACCATACCTACTATGTATTTGGTGCTAATTTGTAATTTTTTTCTTATTTCAGAAGATGATTTCAGCTCTAAAATTCTATTAAAATCAAAACTATTATAGATTACTCTGCTTTTATACCTTGGTGCGCTATAGGCTTTTAACCCCGCATAGGAATTTGAAATAATTTCGTCCGAAAAATAAAAAGGGAGTTTATGATCTAAAATAGATTCAGATATATGTAGCGGTGCATCGGTAATTTGGTTGTTTATCATGGGTGTTTTTAAAAGTACTTTTGCAGGAATGGCGTAAATAGCAACTAAATTACCCCAAACATGAATAATATCTGGCCTGAAACCCTTAGCTATTTTGTAAAATTTATAAAATATTCTAGGATCCTTTTTAAAACCTTTTCGAATCGTGTAGTAGATTTTAATATTGGATGACAAGATTTCCTTATAGTGCATATTATCATCCCTGGTTAAGACCAATTGTATTTCCATGGCAGGGGTTGAAAGAAGTACTTTGATAAGTTCAAACAAACGTCTTTCTTTACCTCCTGAGCGCAAAGATTCTATAAAAAAAAGTAATTTCAAAACTAATTATTTTATCTTAACCATTCATCTAAAAACAATAAAATTCAAATTTTTTCACTATAACCTCTCATCCCCTTTTGATAATTATTCAGAATTTTTTCTACTTGTTTTTTTTAAGAAAATTATATAAATTCCTACCGCTTTTTAAAGAGTCATTTGCATACTCCTTTAAGCTTCCATTAAACCATATATCAAATGGAACAGCAAATCCATGTTTCTTATGAACTATAATTTCTGGGGATAAAATTTTTGAAAAGGGTTCTTTTGAAATATATTTTTTTGTTCTCTTTCATTTTCAATACAGAAGAAAAAAAATATAATCAGACATTGCATTTCTTAAGTGACATTTTACTTTAATAATGTTGTCATGAATTATAAAAGAGATTGAAAATGTTTATACACCCACTCTTTGGCTCCACAATTTAAAGAAAAATAAATTTCTTTTTTGTAATTATAATTAAGATATATATTTTCAATTTGAGCTGTTGTTGTACATAAAATTTTAGCACAGACTATACCTTCTCGGTCTCTGGCTTGGCCCACAGAGCCAGGGTTAAATATAATTGGGTTTCCAAGTTTTATATATTGTCTATGCGTATGACCTAATGCAATTACGTCATATTTAAAATCTTTCATTTTATTAAATAAGTCGCTATCCTCATAGATATAACCATTTATCGTATCCCATGGACTACCATGACAACAAAGAATAGACATATTATCCAATTTAATTGCTAAACTTATTGGTAAACTTTTAAGCCAATTTAAGTTCTCAACTGTAATTCGATTTTTTGCAACTTTAATTCCAAATCTCACAGAATCATTAATCGCCTTATTTTGACTTTCTAAACCTTCAATTAAGTACCTATCGTGGTTGCCTTGAATGCAAACAACTTTATGTTTTATTAAAAACTCAATCACTTCATTTACATGACAATGATAACCAACAATATCACCTAAACAAATAGTCATATCTGCATCCTGCACCTGACTTTCCAGTGCAAGTAAAGCTTCTAAATTTGCGTGAATATCGCTAATAAATAGACACTTCATGAGATGTAAGCTTTAGAAGTTTCTTGAATACTCGATTCTAATGATATGAAAAATTTGAAACTAAAATCATTTATTGCTTTTTCAATCGGAGTTACCCAATTGTTTTCTTCCTTTGGATCAATTCCAATGTACATTATCTTAAAATTTGAGTTAAATAATCTTATCCATATTTCAGTAAGTTCCCTATTAGAATATAATTTTTAATAGAAAGCAATATCTGCAATACTTCTAATCCCAATGTAATTATACATTATTAAGTCTTCACTTTACGGATTGGTATCCAATGAGGCTGAACAATGAACTATGATATCAATTTTCTTACCCTTCAAGATATTAAAAGATTCCAAATCAGATATATCTAAAGACTAATATTCAATTGATAAATTAGTCTTGTTATCCATAGCCATTGAGGCACCAATCACTTGGTTAATTTTCAATAAACATTCGGCAATAGCCTTAACAACAAGTACATTTACACTGGTAATTAAAATACTTATTTTTTGAGTTCTTGAAAATTATTAAATACATTAACGTCCTTCACTTCCTTTAGTTTATTCAAAGTTTTATACATATTGGTATCCATATAAAATTCATTAAAATATCGATATGCTCTTCCTTTACTAAATGGCTTTAACAATGTATTTACTTCTTCATCAAATAGGTATTCTCGCATCATTGCATCTACATCATTATAGCCAAATTTTGCTCTAATTGGTATTGTACCCGAAAATCGAACATTTAGCTCAAAGCAAACAGGAATACCATTATGCATTCTTAATTGAATATTTAAAGGCCCCTTAGGTTTGAATGCAGTGCATATTTTCATACACATCTCTCTAATTTTTTTATTATCAACTATTTCCGCCATAAAAGTTGTCCCATATTTCAATTCTCTTCGCATAATAATGAGCTCTTGCTGTATCCCTCTTTTATCTACATAACAAGCAACAGTGTATTCCAGTTTTTCATCTCCTAAATACTGTTGAATACAATAATTGGTATTTTGAATTAAGTTTAAGTCATCTCTTGACATTAGCTTGAAAATTCCTGAAGAACCTTTACCATTTCTAGGTTTTGCAATAAGTGGAAAACCACATTGATTAATTAAATTATTGAGAGCATATGAATCATTTCTATCTGCAAACAAAGGATAATTAAATCCGTTATTTTTTAACCATTCACAAGTTAATAATTTATCTCCAGCAATTTTTAGTTTTTCAATATTTGAAGAAACAAAAATAGACCTTGATTTTGATTCGAACTCTGTTCTATTCATTTCAATTGATAAAATTATTTCTTCTACGCCTGTTAAAATTATGTCAACGGATTCATTGTTGCACAAATTTGCAACCCAATCAATAAAAGTATCATCAATTGCGTAAGGTGAAATATAAGCTGCATCGCACAAATATAGACCCAAGTGATCATAATCTATGCATGCCCCAATGATACGACATGGGATTTTAGAATTCCTCACAGCAGTAATTAATCCTTGGCTAACATTACTACCAACCCCTAAAATTAAAACGTTTAACTCTTTCATAGTTTACTTAATATCTCAATTAATTATTTTGATTTAACCATTCGTCTAAAAACAATAAAGTCCAAATTTTTTCACTATAATCTCTCATTCCCTTTTGATGATTATTCAGAATTTTTTCTACTTGTTTTTTTTCAAGAAAATTATATAAATTCTTACTGTTTCTTAACGAGTCATTTGCATACTCTTTTAAGCTCCCTTTGAACCATATATCCATTGGCACAGCAAATCCTTGTTTCTTATGCGCTATAATTTCTGGGGGTAAAATTTTTGAAAAGGATTCTTTTAAAATATACTTCTTTATGTTTCCTTTTATTTTCAATTCAGAAGGAATAGTAAAACTTAATTCTGCAAATTTATGGTCTAACAACGGTACTCTGGCTTCTAAAGAATTCATCATTGATGCTCTATCCACTTTTGTTAAAATATCATCCACCATATAGGTTTGCATATCTAGTTGTTGCATTTTTGTTAAAAAATCACTGTTTGAAGCATTGAGAAGTTTAATTTTTATTTTTTCAGAAGCATTTTGTTCAAATTTCGTTTTAATTTCAGGTAAAAATATTTTTCTTCTTTCATAATCTTTCCACAAACAAAAATATGCCCCGATAGTAGCTTTATCTTTTGATAAATAATAGCTCATTCCTTTACCAAACATATGATCAGGTAACATTTTATTAAAAGCAGAAAATAAAGGTTTTGGATAATAAATTTTTCTATTAAGCATCATCATTTTATCATAAGAACCATAGCCTGCGAAAAGTTCATCTCCTCCATCGCCAGAAAGTGCTACAGTAACATGTTCTCTAGTATATTTTGAAACGTAATAAGTAGGTATAGCAGAGCTATCAGCAAAAGGTTCGTCATATGCCCTTACCAAATCAGGAAGTAATTCAATGGATTGAGGTTCAACTATAAATTCATGATGTTCTGTTTTATAAGTATCGGCAATAAGACGAGCATATTTTAATTCATTATATTTTTCTTCTTTAAAGCCAATAGAAAAAGTTTTTATAGGTTGGCCAGAATTTAATGCCATTAATGCTACAACGATGCTAGAGTCAACTCCACCACTTAAAAATGCCCCAAGTGGTACATCACTAATCATTCTCATTTTTACAGCTTCGTTAAGAGACTCATATAGAGCTTCTTTCCAATAATTTTCTGATTTTGAATAATCTGGTGAATAAGTTATCCTCCAATATTGTTTAATGTTAAGTTTTTCCTTTTCAAAAGGTCTGAAAACAAATGAATGACCGGGTTTTAATTTCTTAATTTGATTATAGATTGATCGATTCCTTGGCGTATAGCCATAAGCTAAGTAGTAATCAATCGATTCTATACTTATATCTTTTTTTATATTTTCAGATGCTAAAATCGATTTTATTTCCGATCCCCATACAAATTTTTCGCCATCTATATAATAATGAAATGGTTTTATTCCGAATCTATCCCTAGCCCCAAATAATTGCATTTTATTTTCATCCCATATTACAAAGGCAAACATTCCCCTTAAATAATCAACGCAATTTTCACCATATTCCTGGTACAAATTAACGATGACCTCTGTATCTGTATTTGTTTTAAATTGATAGCCTTTTTTTACTAAAGACGCTCGCTGTTCTTGAAAATTATATACCTCACCATTAAAGGTTATCCATAAAGAATTATTATAATTCGATAAGGGCTGATGACCAGTTTTTAAATCTATAATACTTAACCTTCTAAAGCCTAAGCCCACATTAGCATTTAAATAATAGCCTTTATCATCTGGACCCCTATGTTTTATAACATCTGTCATCCCCTCCAATTCATTAGATGAAACATTCTTTTCTTTAGAAAAATATATTTTTCCAGTTATACCACACATAAGAATATAATCATTGGTTATTTAAAGATCATCATTGATTTGATATTTATATTTTTTTGGTTTTAAAAGATTTAGTTTAAGATTAAATAGATTAATGAAATATGAAGGGACAAATAAAATTAAAGCAACTATTTTACTCGTATTATATTCCAATTTAGTAATAATATAAGAAAGGGACTTACTACTTTTAAATGCAGTAATCCATAGATAAACAAATTTCTGAAGATAGTCTCTTAAGGATATATACTTTTTAACTTCTGGAAAAATATAATTTATTTCCCACAAAGTATAAAAATTTTTCATATCCATTTGCTCAAAGGATTCATCTCTTTGGTGGGTACCTTGATTACCAGCATCCTGATAATACATTCGTAATGCCTCATTTATAAAAACCGTTTTATAATTAAACCCGATTTGAGCCCATAAATACATTTCAGGGAAATTTTTAACATCGAAGTGGGTTGGAAACCTGTATTTTTTTAAAAGGTCAACCCTTATACAGCCCCATTTTTCACCGCCAATTTTATGTTCATAAACGATGTTTTTATAACTTGAAATACCATTATCAGGGAATTTCTCTCCAACAATTTCACCATCTTCATATTTGCAAAGTACCGTTATTCCTGATACGTCATTATTCCTATATTTGGTCCATATTTCATCAAATCTTTCCATCGTATTATATTCAAAGGTATCATCTGAATCTGAAGGCACAAATAATTCTCCTTTAGCCAAATCAATGGCTCTATTAAAAGCCATATATCTCCCTTGATTTTCTTGGTAAAAGGTTCTTACCGAAAAGTCAGCTTTAGACTTATATTCTTCTAGTAGTGGTTTAATCCCATCAACCGAACCATTATCAATAATTATCCATTCAAAATTTTTATTGGTTTGATTTATCAAGCTTTCCCATACTCTGTGAATCGTATGTTTTCTATTATAAGTTGAGGTGAAAATTGTAAAATAAATTTGTTCCATTATATTCTGATTTATATTCTTTAAGATTTGATATCCTACTTATTTTTAAATTAATAATTACAAAAAATGATGTATGTTTTATAGGTATTTCAAGATTAATATGTGTTTTAATATTATCAGGTACTTTTATTGATTTCATCTGAGAACCCCAAACATACTTTTCATTATCAATATAATAATTAAAAGGTTTAATTCCGAATCTGTCTCTGGCATCGAAAATCTGTTTTATATTATCATCCTGTATAGCAAAGGCAAACATGTCTCTTAAAAAATCAACACAATTTACTCCATATTCCTGATATAAGTTCACAATAACTTCTATGTCAGTATTCGTTTTAAATTGATATCCCTTTTTTTGTAAAGAAGTATGTTGTTCTTGAAAATTGTATAATTCGCCATTAAAAGTCATCCATATAGTATCATCGGCATTAGATAATGGTTGATGACCCGTATTCAAGTCATTAAAACTTAATCTTCTGAAGTCTAAACCCATATTATTATTAATATAATGGCCTTTCATCGGTTCCGCGATGCACTATTGCATTCGTCATTTTTATCATTTCATGTAACCTAATATCTCGATTGTTATCAAAATATATTTTACCTGCTGTACCACACATTAGTTAAACATTTTTTTTTGATTTAATCTAACAATCATTTAAAATTTTCAACCAAAACATTGGTGAAAATATTAGCTCCAAATTCATTTAAATGTAACTGATCCACATAATATTTAGATTCTAGATGTAAACCTGAATAATCATAAAATTCCACATTATTGTTATCAAAAACATCTTTAATAATATTAACAACTCTATTACCTTTATCGAACTTTTTATAAGTAGGAGAAATTACTGCAATAAGTTTGATATTATTTGCTTTACAAAGCTTAATTATTTTATCTATAACAAGGGTTTTATTATAATCTATGACCTCATCTTCTAAATAAAAGGGGGCAAAATTTTCTAAGTTTATCTCTCCACTCAAAGGGGCATATCCAGAATTATAATCTCTACTTTTTAAAAAATAACCTCTCGTTAAATCATATAATGTAGAATTATAAATGTACATACGAGATATCATTTCTAGTCTAGAAAAATCAGGGTTTAATTCGATTATTTCTTTAAAAGATTCATGCTTTTTATAATAGGGCAATAATGAATTTAATTTTGAATATGACTCCTTATCTACAATTACATTAGGAGATAAATCTAATATCACAAGTTTTGGAGCTTTGATTTTAATTCTCGCGTTGAGCATGGCATAATTCAGAAATAACCCATGACCTCCAATCCCCGCATTATAACAAGATAAATTTAAAGCTTGAGACAAAATCTCAGGATTATAATGATGACGTGCCCTAGAACTGCCAATAATGAAAATTTCTTCATTTGATTCTAAACCTCTATTAATTTCTCCAAAATCTCCAAAATTCATTTTACTAAAATTTCTGTTCAAAAATTTACCATAGAAAAAGTCTACAATAAATAATAATCCAAGAAACAAAATTATATATTTTACACTTGATCTATTCATTAAAATTGAAAATATATAAATTGACCTCCATTAAAAACGCCTATGGATAATATTAAACATATTAGAAATGTAAAATATACAACAGATTTATAGTTTAAATTTGAGTTTTCTATTATTGAATTCTGATTGTTTTCAACAATGATATCATTAATTAACAATATAAATAAACCTATTATACCATAAAAAAATATTTTATAATCATAAAATACTTCCCCTCCAAAATTGAAAATACTTTTTATTATATAAAAAGCTTCAGAAATGTTATTTGCTCTAAAAAAAATCCATGCAAAGTCGACAAAAATAAAAACAATAAATGTTCTAATTATTCTATTTATTAATGGTATTCTTTGATTTTTTTTCACTTGAAGCTTTAATAGATTTTCTATTACTATGTAAAGTCCGTGTAATGATCCCCATATAACAAATGTCCAGTTAGCTCCATGCCACAAACCGCTGACTAAAAAAGTTAAAAATAAATTTAAATACCATCTAGGAACTCCAACTCTACTCCCTCCTATAGGTATATAAAAATAATCTCTGAACCAAGTAGATAAGGAAATGTGCCAACGATGCCAAAAATCGCTAATTGAAGTCGCAAAATAAGGTCGTTTAAAATTAGTCATTAATTCATATCCCATAATTCTGGCCGTACCTATGGCGACACTTGAATACCCGGCAAAATCACCAAATATTTGAAAAGCAAAAAGAAATGTGGCTATCAGAAATGTCAATCCAGAATGTTGATAAACATTATTATATACAGAATCGACATATAACGATAATCTATCAGCAATGACCAGTTTCATAAAGAAACCTAATATCATCCACTTTAAGCCCTTAACAAAATTATCTAAACAAAAATGCTGTCTAACTCTGAACTGTGGTAATAATCTAGTACTTCTCTCAATAGGTCCTGCAACTAATTGAGGAAAAAACGAAACATATAAAGCATATATACCAAAATGTCTTTCTATACTAATATCTCCTCTATAAACATCTATGGTATAACTAAGTGTTTGAAAAGTATAAAATGAAATACCCACTGGCAATAATAATTTTAAATAAGGAATTTGCTTACTATTACCCAACGAACTGAATATATCATTTAGAGATGCTCCAAAAAAATTAAAATATTTATAGAAAAACAGAACACCCAAGCTAGCTATCACTGAAATTGCCAAAAAGATCCTTTTCTCTTTTCTTGTTTTTGAAGATTCTATTTTAATAGCTGAAAAATATGAAATAATAGTTGTGAAGAGTATTAGAAAAACGTAATTAATATTCCAACTCATATAAAAATAATAGCTAGATATTAATAATACTAGCCATCTCCATTTATGAGGAGATAGAAAATAAAGTATTAATACTATAGGAAAAAAATATATAAATTCAATTGAGTTAAATAACATCTATTATATTTATTCTTTAATAAATTCAAAAAAAAAATATTAAAATCTCTTTTATAAAAAAAATTTCTACAATTATTTCGCTCATTTGATCAAAATGCTTAAAATTATTTATTCTTTTATAAGATCTATTTAAATTATTCATATGAGCCATCCTGTATAAATTTTGAAATAAGCATCTTACACCTCATTTAAAACGTTAATATATTTTTTTATAAATGATTCTTTTGAAAGCTGTTCAAATCCCCAACCTGCTATTTCACTTCTATTTATCATTAATGAATTTAGAACTTTTTCATATTCTGTCTGAGAAATTTCATCCAGTCCGGACACAACAACTCCATATTTGGTATTGTTAATATCATTTGCAAAATCATAAACACCTTGACTAATAATTACTGGCAATCCTACCATTAAATATTCTGCAAACTTGGTGGGTGAAGCAACATTATTCATAGGTATATCCTCTCTTAATAATAGACCCACATCAGCTGCATTCAAATATTTATTAACATCATTAAGTTCAACTTTTTTGACGAAAATTTTATCATCTAATTTTTGTTTATTAATTAATTTATTCGCCAAGTCAACATCGGGAGTAACTAATAGGAGTCTAAATCTAGTATCTTTAGTTCGAAGATTCTTAAAAAAAGAAATTATTTTATCAGGAATTTCCCATTTCATATCCAATCTTCCAGAGTAAACAACCAAAATATCATCTGAATTAAGATCCAATTCTTTTCGAGTTTGATTTCTCAAAATTTCATCGTTATAGAATAGGTTTGCATCTGCAGCACCAGGGAAAACAACAAATTTTTCTTCACTTAATCCATACTTTTTTAAATAATATTTTTTTAAAGCATTGGAAACACAAATTACTTTATCTGATTTTGTAATTACCAGTTTTTCACTGATTTCGGAAAAATAATTTTTTATTTTTGTTTTTATACTTTCTTTTGTCCCATGATCTATATAAATTCGTTCCTCATTAACAGCTGCGCGTGCTTCAAAAACAAATTTTAGTCTTGGTAACCAACTCAAAAAAGCAAAAGTTAAACCTATAGAAGGCATTCTTGTTTGAAAAATAATTTTTTTATATTTAAAAATATTACTTAAATAATATTTTAATAAATTTATGGTTAGGTAAATATCATTAACTATTAGTCTTTGAAAATCATAAATTTCGATAAAATCTCCTTTGATAGATATTTCAATTTCCTTTACAACTTCTTTACTGCTTCTGGTAGGAGTAAAAGATATGCAATCTGTTGCAATGCCATTTTCATTAACTAATTTTAGCCAGTTAAACACTTGAGATTGCGTAACAGTAACCCAAACTTCAGGCATAATATAGAACCTTTTAATTTCCCCCTTTCCCATGGATTCTTTCTTGCGCATAAATTGACAATAACGAAGCATTAATATCATAGGTCTCCTTAGGAATCAATGAAGTCTCTCCTTTAAGGTTTTTAAAAATTTCTTGCATTTGAACTTCTCTTCCTTTATCTTGTTCTTTTAAATTATTTGTTTCAATAGTTCTACTTGAAAACTCCGAATAATTAATAAAATCATCAATAACATAACTCTTGCCTTCAGCATAAACTTCGAATAGTTCTTTTGGTTGCTTTCTGCCGCCAATTGAGGTATAAAATATGGTCGCTATTGAACCATCTTCATAATTAATAGTTAATATGTAATTGTCATCAGCTTCTATTAACTTATTGTTTATTGGGATACAATTGATATCAAAAGATTTAATTTCATCTTCAATGATATAATTGCATAAATCAATAAAATGACAACCTTCTCCTATAATCCTTCCTCCTCCAACTAGTGGATCTTGAACCCAAGAACTGTTTGGTATACTACCTGCATTAATTCGAAAATTAATCATTATAGGGTTTTCTCGTTTGTTAATTTTAGATTTTAAATCTTGAATTAAAATTGAATAACGCCGGTTAAAACCTATAAAAAGTTTTCTGGAAGATGGTTTGTCCAATTCCTTTATTATTTCGTCAATACCTTCTTTATTCAAACTCAATGGTTTTTCAACAAAAACATTTTTATTATTCTGGAGTGCTTCTAAAGTTAATTTAGCATGCAAATCATGTCGAGTTCCTATTATGATTAGATCAATATTTTTATCTTCAAGCAAATCTTTATAATTTCCGGTTATGTAGTTAAAACCGTTGGATTTACCTATTTCTAAAGAACTGTGAGATGTTTTATTACTTAAACCTATTAAATTGAAATTCTTGTTATTTTCTATGTATGGAAGAATATAATCTTTAACATACCCTCCTCCACCTATAATTCCAACATTTATTTGGTCTTTTAAAATAGGGCTATTACCAATTGAAATTAATTCATTATGAAAAATTTGGTTATCATCCTTAATTTCATTTGAGAATTTAAAAAGCACGCCAATTTCATCATTTAGAGGAGAGGCTAATTTTTGATATATTTTTGGTGCCTCTTCAACGTTATTGGTACTAGTTAATAATTTGTTGACACTTACTTTTTTTGAATTCATCAAACTTACAAATTCCTGCATATTTCTATTCTCTGTCCACCTAACATAACCAATAGGGTAATCATGCCCTTTTAATTCATACTCATCATCATACCTTCCTGGCCCATAGGATGTTGAAATTATTAGGTTCTGTTCTTTTCTATAAAAATCATCTCTCACAAGGTCCATCCCAACGGCTCCTACTATTACAATATTGGATTTCTCTCTACATAAAGAAAATGAGTTATTTACCGGATCACTACTTGGTGTTGAAGCATATATTATAGAAGCATCTGCTCCGTAACCATGCGTACAAGTATTCACAATTTTTTCAATATTTTCTGCTGTTATTGCATTAATAATTTTATCTGCTCCACATGATTTTGCCAGCGCTAGCTTATCATCATTTATATCAATCGCAATTATATGCAAGCCCCAGCTTTTTGCAATTTGCACTGCTATTAACCCTAATAAACCAACACCATAAATAATTATCCACTCTCCAGGTTTAGCTTCTGAACGTCTAATTCCTTGCATTGCAATACTTCCAACTGTGGTAAAAGCAGCTTCTTCAAAAGTTACATTTTTGGGTATTTTTACTGCTAAATTTTTGGGGATAATTGCCACTTCCCCATGAACGGCAAAAGCATTACCACCACAAGCTACTCTATCACCAACATTTAAGTTTGTTACATATTTCCCTTTAGCAATAATAACACCGGAATTACTGTAGCCTATTGGCTCATATTTAGCTTCTACGTTAGAATTAGAGATTGTGGATACAACTTTATTATATACCACCTTAAAACCATCCGTTTTCAATATATCTAACGATTTTTCAATTCTTTCTTTTAATATTTTATGTTTTTGAGTCCATGTCTTAGCTTTCATAGAGTTAGCTTCAGTTCCTACACTAATAAGACTATTAAAAACCTTAACCTGAATTTCATTATCATTCGGATAAGGTATTGGTACGTCTTTAACCTTAATGCCTAAATTGGTCTGAAATATTTGTTTCATTTATTATCTGATTTCTCTATTTTGGTTATAAACTCAACTGATTTATCAATATTAATGTTAACAATAATATAAGGAGCTAAAACTTTCTGACCGTATGACTTTGAAATAAACTCTTCTTTAAATTCAATTGAATAGGGTTTGTTAATTTCAAAACTAATTTTAATATGCTCAGATTTATTTTGGCAGTAAATTACATTATTTAATATTTTTATTTTAACATTTTCATCAAAGTGTAAATGGCTTTTAATGGAATGTTTTGTTTCATCCTCTAACTTGTCTATTATTTTTAAACTATTATTGATCTTATCAAATTCAAAACGCCTACTATGCTTTACCGGATTTTGCAATCTCTCATAGCCCGTATGAGATCCTTCATAAATATCCATTTCATCATTCGACATCCAGATAAGTTCCTGAGGGATAGCATCTCTTTTTATTGACCAAAGATCATCCTGAATTAAATCATTTTGATCATAATCATCCACAGTAATTGTATTGTGCATCGTAGTTGACCTAAATTTCATTCTTTCCTTTGGGTTAGAAGAATAAACATACGAACCCGGATCGATTAAAAAAGAAACATTATTATATACATATACAAATGATAAGAGGTCAGCGTGGGTATGAGTTCCTCCTTTTACCTCATTATAATGACTTAAGCCACTGTTATTAATAAATAGATAAACTTTATCGCTCCTCATTAAATAAAATCCTGCATCAGAAAATGATCTTGATTTTAATTTTTTTGATTCAGGTTTAATGTTTTTATATTTATCATTACCACTCTTTCCAAACAAAAAAAGTATATCTATATTGTTTTTTTGGGAACAATGCTTGAAGATCCCATCATCAAATAAAACAGCTCCGATGTTCATTAGATATTTTTGATAATTTATATTATAAGTATAAAAGGGAAGAAACCTACCACTATCTTGGTCTCCAATAATTGGCGCATACCCTTCTGAGTGCATATAATTTAAAATAATTTCAAACATCCTTTTTATGCGAAAAGATATATCTTGAGGAATTTCAATTTGGTTGTTTTTTAAAACAATAATCGTATAAGAAATTAATTCAGTGACTAATCTGTGATAATTTGTTGTTCTTTCATATGTAAATCCTGTTGGTAATATTTGTAATCTTATCTCCTTAAATAGTTCATATATACCATTTTCTTTCCATAACTTAGTTTCATCATTGTCAACATCTTCAAATAGGAGCGCAATTAAAATTTGTCCAGCTAAATCAGAAAGGTAATGGTTCCCATTATATACTCTATTTTTTTCAGGGTGTTCGTAAATAAATCTTCCATGTAAATATAATGAAGTAATTATTTCATGAATAAAATCATTTGTAACCAGTGGTGATTCCACAAACATTCTTAAACTATAAATCCAATTACTGGCCCTAATTGCAATATCCATTGAACAAGCCCAATTAATTGACTTTTTATAAGGGTTTTCTCCTATCCAACTTTTTACTTCATCTATAAATTCTTTTGTGTATTTTTCATCATTAGTAAGAATATACGCTTCGCCTAAACATAAAAAATGATGACATCTACTCAACTCACGTGGATACTTTACATCTGCATTCGTTTTTATATCAACCTGCTTGTATTTTGAATACAATTTCCCCTTTGGCCATCTAAACCCAGAGTTAAAATCAATATGCCAATCAATACCATCTTTAAAATTTATTTGTTTAGAAAATATTTTAAAATCACCCGAAATTAGTTTATCGGCGTCTACTATTATTTGAATAGATTCAGTAGTTGCCAAAACATTTAATAAATCATTTTTATCAACAAATGGCAATATTTTCAATAGTTGTTGTCTAACAAGTGGGATTTTCTTGTGTAGTTTTTTTCTAGTTAACCTTATTTGAAAATTTAAAAAACTATTAAATGGAATTAATAATAATTGCCTTAATTTACCAATTAGGTTATAAGCAAACCTTTCATCAATGCTTAATATTTTACGCAATTGTGAAATCATAATAATTTTAAATAGGAGTGCCTTTAGATTTAATTTTGCTTAATAAATTTATTATACCATAATGCAAAATTCAATATATACCATAATTGATGGTCTTTGTTTTCAATCATTCTATGAATCGTTCCTTTGTCAAAAAAGTCAGTTTCATTAATAAATTCAGTAATTACGGTTTTTGCATAGTCTCCCAATTTTTCTTCAAACCAATCATTTAAAGGAACACCAAAACCTTGCTTTTCTCTATAAATTATTTCATTTGGGATTATCCCCTCAGATGCTTTTTTTAGAATATATTTTAATGTACCATTTTTTGCTCTAGTTGATTCAGGAATACTCATGCCATATTCGACAAGTTTATAATCCAAAAATGGAACTCTTGTTTCTATACTAACCCCCATACTCATCTTATCAACTCGCATCAAAAGTAATTCAGGAAGTCGTAAATTTAAATCTAAATACCCCATCCAGTTTAATCTAGTTTTTTCAAGCTTAGTTTTTTCAAAATCTGCCCTATATTTTTTGATGATTTCCCAGGAACTCAAGTTTTTATATTTTTTTTGTAATCTTTTTGATAATAGCTTGTTTTTCTGAGTCTCCGTAAATATTTCTGCTCCTCCCCAAAATAAATCTTCCCCATTCGCGGCCCGTCTCAATAATTCATATTTATCTGTATCTTCCTTGCCCATTGCCTTTGCAATAAGTAATAAACTTTTTTGAATAAGTTTTCCAGGTATTTTCTTATTTAAATTGTGATAATCAATACTTTGTTTCCAACTAGGATAACCCAAAAATATCTCATCCGCCCCCTCTCCAACATGACAAACTGTTACCTTATTGTCTTTGGCTAACTTTGATACATAATAAACGGGTACACATACGGGATCAGCTATGGGCTCATCTTGCAGATAAATCATTCTATCTAAAAAAGAAACCATATCATCAACCGTAAGTTCATGTTCATAATGATCTGAATTAATTTGTTCAGAGACCAGTTGTGCAAATGGAGCTTCACTTTTATAATTAACCTTACTATCATCATAGGTAATAGTAAACGTCTTAACAGGCTCTTTTTCACTTTCAGAAAATAATGCTGCATTTAAACTAGAATCAATTCCTCCGGACAAGAAAACACCTGAAGGAACGTCACTTATTTTATGAGAATTTACAGAATCTCTCAAGTGATCTTGTAATTGTTTGATAATCTCTTTTTCATCAACATCTGCCTTTATAGACTCCGAACCCATACCTGGTGACCAATATTTTACTGTATTCACATCAAACTGTGTTCCTCCATCCTTTAAAGAAATTTCCAAGTAAGTTCCCGCCGGTAATTTATTGATATTTTGAAATAATGTTGAGGGAGCCGGAGTAGTTAAAAAACTTAAATAGTGATATAGAGCTTCTTCATTTACTTCTCGAATAATAGTTTCATCTTTTATAATTGCTTTAATTTCAGAGGCAAAAATCAACCTGTCTTTTTCAAATGCGTAATATAGAGGTTTTATTCCCATCCTATCCCTAACAAGAAATAGTTTTTGATGATTTTCATCCCAGATCGAAAAAGCAAATTGCCCTCTTAATTTCTCAATAAAATCTATACCCCATTGTTCGTACGCATGTAATATAACTTCTGTATCAGAATGGTCTGTTATCCATTGATAGTTGAATTCTTGCAATTCCGCTTTTATCTCTTGAAAATTATAAACTTCTCCATTGTAAGTAATAACCACCTTGTTATCATGATTAATCATTGGCTGGGTTGCTCTTTCACTCAAATCTAGTATTGATAATCTTCTGTGACCTAAACCAACTTGCTTATTATCAGACATCCACAAACCAGCACCATCAGGTCCTCGATGTGTCATTTCATCACGCATCTCAGCTAATAAAACTGAATCAACTACGAAGTTTTTAAGTCCAAAAATCCCTACTATTCCACACATATCATTATTTTCTTAATTTAATATTTTGAGATCAAAAGTTACGAGCATATCATTTTGGTTTAATAAATCTTATCCTATGAAACTTTCTAATGGTCTCAATTATATTATTCAATTGATTCAAAATAATTATAAATATTTTTTATAATAAATAAAATTTCATCTTCCTTTAATTCAAAATAAAATGGCAACCGCAATAAGTGATCAGTATAATAATCACTCATTGGCAAATCTCCTCCTAAATGTTTATTACTATAAAATTCACTTTTATGCAAACTTAAATAATGGAAGACGCTATGAATACCTCTTTCTTTTAAAAATATAATAAGATTTTTTCTTTCTATTTCTGTCCTACATAAAATATAGAACATGTGGCCATTATTAGTTGTATATTCAGGGTTTCTTTGAAGTTTTATTTTGCCTTGTTCTTCCAGTTTTATTAAACCACTAAAATATAGTTCCCATATATACAATCTTTTCTCTTGAATTTTATCTATATTTTCCAACTGGGCATATAAAAATGCAGCATTAATATCAGATGGAAGAAACGAAGATCCTGTATCTACCCAACCATATTTATCTACTTCACCTCTAAAAAAAGAGGCCCTATTTGTTCCTTTTTCCCATAAAATCTCTGCCCTATCCGCAAAGCGTTTGTCATTTATCACAATCATGCCACCTTCTCCAGAAATAATATTTTTAGTTTCATGAAAAGAAAACGCACCAAGATGACCTATTCCACCTAAGGGTTTATCCTTATAATATGTATTAATAGCTTGAGCTGCATCTTCAATAACAAATAAATTATACTTATCTGCTAAATCCATAACCCTGTCCATGTCTACGGCAACACTTGCATAGTGAACTGGTACAATCGCCTTAGTTTTTTTTGTTATTAAACTTTCTAATTTATCAACATCCATATTTGGATTATCTTCTGAAGAATCAACAAAAATAATTTTTGCCCCTTGTCTAACAAATGCTAAAGCTGTTGATACAAATGTAAAGGATGGAACTATAACTTCATCACCTGGCTTAATGTCAATGAGCAATGCACACATCTCTAAAGCATCAGTACATGATGTTGTTAATAGAACTTTATGGAAATTATACTTTCTAGTAAAAAAGGAATGGCACTTTTTAGTATAATCTCCATTACCAGATATATGTCCAGAATTAACCGCTTTTACAATATATTTTGTCTCTTTACCTGTTAAGAAGGGTTTGTTAAATGGTATCATTTTATTAAATTTTTAGCCAAAGGTGATAGTAAAATTCAACTTTTTCTTTTGAAAAACCTATTTTTTTATATAATTGACATGCGGCTATGTTAAAACCTTGAGTGACAACTTGAATGTTACAATAACCATTGTGATATGCCCATTTTTCTGCAGCCTTCATTAGTGCTTTCCCAATACCTTTTCCTCTTGAGTCACTATCTACAGCAATAATTCCAATATCTGCTCTATCACTTTTTTCAGTTAAGGTTATCATTCCTAATATATTACTTGCTTCTTTAAAAACTATGACCTTTTTGGCAAATGAACCATTAGCCGAATTTATCATCCAAAGCTTGTACAATTCTTCAAATTTACTTTTTCCAATTTTTTTATCATAATTAAATCTAGAATAAACACCACTCTCTACGGCAAGTTTTAACATTTGCTTTGTAGGATTTTTTAGATCATAATTATATATACTTTGTTCATAATGAGAATCTCTATCAACATCTTTTAAATAAGTTATTTTTTTATCTACTAATTTTACTTCATAATCATTAAGAAAAATGTTGTTAGAATCAATCTTTTCTCTGAAAGAAGCATAAACCAAAGTAAAATTCTTTTTTTTAAGTGATTTAAGTGATTTATCTAGCTTAGATTCATCAATATTTACACCCTCTATTTTTGCAACTTTAAAGCCAAAAAAGTTAGAGTCCCAATCTAATTCTTTACATTTCATTGCTTATTTTTATTTCGTTTATCTACAAATATTTTCTCAAATTCATTCACAAACACATTTTGATCTAATAGTTTTAAACCTAATTCTCTACAGTTTTTTGACATTTTTTCTAATTCATCATCGCCTAAAGAAGTTATATCAATAATACGTTTTGCAAGCTCCTTTGTATTTTTCAATTCTGCTAAATAACCTGTTTCACCATCAATTACTAAATCATTGGCTACTCCCATTTCAAATGAAACTACTGGAGTACCACTCATAATGGATTGATTAATCATTAAAGGTCCTGCATCTTGAATGGAAGAGGAAATAAAAATATCTGACACTTGAAAAGCAGAAGCTAGTTCGTCATCATTTTCCAACATACCTAAATATTTAAAATCAAAAGGTAAATCGTCTTTAATGTAATCAAAGTTTCTACCAGCTACTAAAAGCATTATATCAATATCTATTTTTTGGTCTTTAATTAAATTCAAAGCATCAACTAAGTAGCGCATTCCCTTTCTTTTTTCATTAAGAAATGATGAGCCAATGAAAATAATTTTTTTGTTTTTGGGAAGGCTTAACGCACTTCTAACCATGCTTTTAGAAACTGGTTTAAAAATTTTACTGTCAACCGGTAGTAATATTTTATGAACTTGTTTATTTTTATACATCAAACTTGCTTTTGTTTGCTTTACCATTTCTTCCGTTCCAACTATAATATCAATATCAGTCTTACCTAAAAATTCATACTTAAATTTAAAATTAATGGCTGATTGATCATTTTCATCAGCTGAATACATTGCAGGACATTTACCACATCCTGTTAAATATTTTTTGCAATTCCAAAAATAATGGCACCCACCAGTAAGCGCCGCAAAGTCCATTAAATACCAAAAAATTGGTGCATCAGTAAATTTATTTAATTCATATAAATTTTGGGAATTTAAAAACCACTGGGGAAATAAATATAATATTATGTCAGGTTTAAAGTCGATATATTTAAGAACATCCTCGGTTTTATAATACTGTTTTGTATGATCGAAATCATGAAAGCCATAATGATCTTTTAATGGTTGTACCGTCTTCTTAATATGAAATAATTTTGTTATTATTTTTTTAAGTTTATTTTTAATTTTGTGAATAATTACATCGCTTTTTTTCTGAATGTTAACAATATCATTATTTTTATAATTTCCATATGTCTTAACAATCATTTTTGTATAATGCCCCCTCTTTTTTAAACCATCAAATAAATTATATGCTACAACTCCAGCTGTTTTGTAAGGATCAGAATTAGTTAAAATTAGAATTTTCATAATATATTATTCTGACCAAATACCCTTGGCTCTTTTGTTAATAAGTTTTGAATATTGAATTGGGGCTAAAATTAAGCCATAAAAATTACTCAGTATTGATGCAAGAACTAATCCAATAATACCAATTTTAAAATACTCTATTAAAAAGATGGCCAGTGTAATAAAAACCAATGCACCTATCATACTACTATACATTTGTAATTTAACTTTACCAATGCCATTTATAAACATATTAAAAATACCACCAAAAGTATAGGTTACAAAATATATTAATAAAACTAAAGATAAATTAAAAGGTATAATTACTTCATCACCAATCCATAAATAATAAAATTGTTTAGCGAATATTAACATAATAACACCTCCTAAACTTAAGACTGCCCAAATTTTTAGTAATTTTTTTATTGTGTTTTTAATCCAAACAATATCTTTTTTAACCCATGCCTCTGTATAGGCTGACCAAAATGGTGAAACTATTATCGTAAAAGCCATTGTTAAAATTGAAAAATATTTATATGCAATATTATATACCGTTACCTCTGAAGGACCAAAATATTGCGCAATAATTATATTACTAGATTGGTAAACAATTAACCCTACAATCTGAATTATAAAAAACTTAACGCCTAAGCTTAGAAGGTCTTTTGCATACTTAATCTTAACGTGGCTGATTGACGGTGCAATATGTTTATAATCTTTGCTGTAAAAATATATTGTTGCTATTAGCAACACCAAAACAGGAACAACACTTAATACCCAGCTTAAATAAATTAATGACCCTTCAGTTATTTTTGTTAGAACATAAATAAGTATCAACATAACGAGATTACCTATTGGGCCAAAGGCATTAGCAAGCGCTGGGCGTTGATCAGCAGTTAAAACAATAGTAATTAATTGAAAAATAAATCGAAGGAAGAAAAAACCAAAAACTATAAATGACAAATAAGTAAGTTCACTGGCTATTTTTTTTTCTGTATTCAATATTACAGTCCAATCAATAAAATTGTTTCCAATGAAAAATAAGACCGCTATTACACCAACAATTAGACTTAAAATTGCGTAGGTAGTACTTACATATGCTTTACCTAAATCATAATCTTTTGAAGCTAGTGCTTCTGCCAACTTGTTTCTTAAACCATTACCTAAGCCAATTTCAAAAAACGAAAACCAGGTTAAGAATGAAGTAAGTGTTAACCATATTCCATAGGTAGTCTGATCCAAATAACCTAAGGTAATCCTCACCATTAAAAATCCAACAATTATACTTAATCCTTTGATAATAATTGAGGCTGCTATATTTTTTTTAGCTTTAACAGTACGTTCATGACCTTGAAAGAAGGGCTTAATAATTAATTTATACTTATCAAACATACTCTTTAATTCTTTTTGTGTTTTGATATTGCTTAACAAAGTATTTGTTTGATAATACTGCAAAAATTAGACCCAGTTCCATCAAATTAAAAGTAACTAAAGTCAAATTTGCAATTGCAAAACTAAGTATGCCTAAAAAGGGAGCCCAAATGCCAGTCATCTTGGCACCCAAATACATTTTTTTTAGAAAAAAAAATATAAACAGCACGAAAAAAAGACCCCCAACTAAACCGAACATATACAGTACTGAAAGGTAACCCACATGTAATTGAGAAGATCTTCCTGCCAAGAATTTTTCTAATTCATAGTCTTGTTTTTTACCAGTTCCGCCCATACCATATTTAAAGTTTCCCTGACCCAAAATTGGCTTCTTCCAAAAAAATTTATTGAAAGCAGTAAACGCCAATAGTCTTGTTCCTGCAGATTTTTTTCTAATGTCCTTTGTTCCACTTTCTAATATCCGTTCTTCAACGATACCATCAACATCAACTCCAATACTATTTAAAGTAAAAAAAGAAATCATTAATATAATAGGCAATATTGTTAAATACTTTAAAATAAGCTTAAACTTTCCTTTTTTAGTTATTATAAGAAGTAAAAAGCTCATTAGAGTATTTATCATTATCCATCTGGCTTTGGTAAGAAGAGCGAAGACCATTCCAAATAAAAGCCAAAGCCAAACTTTTTTAGTTTTATTTTTTCTGTCCAGATCTTCTATAACAAAATACAAAATGGGTACAAAGCTTAAACCAGTCCCCAAAGCAGAAGTCCATGAGTAAATTGAAAATAAACTCGCTTCATTAACAGATCCTTTTGTAAATAAACTCGCCGCAATTGGTTCTACAAAAAAAGACGAATCATACGTTTGTTGTATTATAATTACCAATAATGCAATAATTAATATTTTCTTACTTAAGTTAAAAAGATAATTATAATATTTTTTGTTTATAGATAAATTCTCAACGATAAATAATAAATTAAATGTTGCAATAGTAGGGTTAGAAACAAGGTACATCATTTTAAATTCTCTATTAAGAATAAAAAATGTTGAATAATATTCATATAAAAGAAATAATAGATAAAACCCTAAATATTTAGGAAATATTATCGGATTATTTTTATTTCTATAAATTATAATAAGCATGACCCCGACATAAGTAGAGAGACTATACAATCTATTATAACCTATATTCATTATTCCAAATACTATATACGAAGCAAAAGGAGATATCATTAGAATCAATATGATAAATCGATTGTATTTATTTGATATGGAAAAATAATTTCTCAAATTGAGGGAATTAAGCCCTGTTTATTATGTTACAATTGGTTATGGAGTTTATCATTTCCGTAAAATTATATTGGTTAATTTTCATATAGTACTGAATTTTATAAGGGGAGCGAATATATACTCAATACACTTAGCTTTTCGGGTTTCTCACTCTTTCTTTTTACTTGTAACTTCGTTAAATTTTTAAATCGTAACTATTGCTATGCTTGAAAAT
>CAYPHN010000010.1:0-23348 GCA_964410265.1 uncultured Flavobacteriaceae bacterium
TTAAATTGCTCTACAAAATCTACAGCATTAACTTCATGATTTTCAAGTGATTCTCTTAATTTATTAATCCATTCTTCAAGTCCGCTTTCTTTTTGAGCTCCATGTTTGTATTTAAAATGTGCAGCATATCCTTTTTCGGCAATCTCATCCATTCTACTAGATCGAATTTGTACTTCAACCCATTTACCCTTTGGCCCCATAACAGTAATATGAAGTGATTCATAACCAGTAGTTTTAGGTTGGGTGATCCAATCTCTTAACCTTTTAGGATTTGGGTTAAAATGATCGGTTACAATAGAGTAAATTTTCCAAGCATCAAATTTTTCATCCTTTAATTTAGAATCGTAAATAATTCGAATTGCAAATTTATCATAAACCTCGTCGTACGAAACGCCTTGATTATGCATTTTTTTTCTAATCGAATAAATAGATTTTGTACGGCCTTTTATTATATAGTTGAATCCTTCTTTATCTAAGGAGGCCTTGATGGTATTCGTAAAGCTTTCAATGTATTTTATTTGATCTTCCTTGCTATCGGTAATTTTATTTAAAATATCATTATAAACTTCATGTTCTGTGTATTTTAGACCCAAGTCTTCCAACTCTGTTTTAATATTGTACAAGCCTAATCGATGTGCTAAAGGCGCATAAATATAAAGAGTTTCTGATGCAATTTTAACCTGCTTGTCCGGTCGCATGGACCCAAGTGTTTGCATATTGTGGAATCTATCAGCTATTTTAATTAAAATAACTCTTACATCATCGTTAAGGGTAAGTAGCATTTTTCTATAATTCTCCGCTTGAATAGAGATGTCTTGGTCACTTTGAATCCGGGAAATTTTAGTTAATCCATTTACTATTTTTGTAATGGTTTCGCCAAAAAGTTCTTCTAAATCACCGAAAGTGTAATCCGTATCTTCTACGACATCATGCAAAAGTGCTGCCGAAATAGAATTGGCGCCAAGTCCAATTTCATTGGCAACAATTTTAGCTACAGCGATTGGATGGTATATATAAGGCTCGCCTGTTTTTCTGCGTTGATCCTTATGTGCTTCAGCAGATAAATCAAAGGCCTTTCTTATCAATATTTTATCTTCTTTAGATAAAGTTTGATAAGTATTTTTCAACATATCCTTATAGCGTTTTGCTATCTCTTTTTTTTCTTCTTCTAAAGTTGCGGTATATGCCATTGTTAAAAATAATATAAAGGAAATTAAATAACAAGATATTTTTTGGTTAATAACAATTTAATCCTATTTTTTTAAATTGACAACCCTTTGTAATAAGGTTGGGTGTGAGTAATGTACAAAAACATTGACTTTATGCGGTGTTAAATTACTTAAACTGTTTTTTGATAATTTTTTAAGAGATGAGATTAACGCGTTTTTATCAAAGTTTTCTTTGGCATAATCATCTGCCTGATATTCAAATTTACGGGATAAGTAATTCATTAAAATACCAGTAAATTCTGATATGGGGCTATATAAAATACCAAACGCAATCAAACCAATATGAAAACTTGGTATTTCCACAGATAATGCATTGGATAACAAAGAATTATTGATAAAAAGCGATAAAATATACAATGTAAAGCCAGTTAAAAGTAGGGATAAAATCATATTGACAAATACATGTTTTTTTTGATAATGACCAATCTCATGTGCCAGTACTGCTACAATTTCATCTATTTCCAAATCATGGATTAAAGTGTCATATAATACAATTCGTTTTTTGGCGCCAAATCCTGAAAAATAGGCATTCGCCTTTGTAGATCTTTTTGACCCATCAATAACAAAAATATTATCTAAAGTAAAACCAACTTTTTTGGCAAATTTTTCAATAACAATTTTTAAATCTCCTTCTTCTAAAGGAGTTTGTTTGTTAAAGAGAGGAACAATTAATGAAGAGTAGAACAGGGTCATAAAAATAGTGAAAAGGCCAATAAAGACCCAGGTGTAAATCCAAAAACTATCACCTGTTTTTTGAAAAAACCACACAATTAAGGCTAAAATACCACCACCTATTAAAATGCTTAGTAGCCAACCTTTTAATTTATCAATAAAAAATAATCGCTTGGTACTTTTATTAAAACCATATTTTTCTTCAATAACAAAGTTTTGGTAAAAAGCAAATGGCGTTGTAATGATATCACTGCCTAGCATGATAATTCCAAAGAAAATTAAAGTAATAATTATTTCATTATCGCTTTTATCCCTAGCAATTTGATCAATCCATGCAAATCCTTTAAAAATAAAAAAAGCAAGCGTTAATATTATTGTAAATGTGCTGGTTATCAATGAAAATTGATAATTTTCTTTTTTATACGCCTGCGATTTAATGTATTCTTCTTTGTTATAAACATCATGAAGTTCATTTGGAACTTTATCTTCAAAATGTTTTGCATTTAAATAATCAATAATTTTATCGATGACAAAATCAATAATTATAATGGCAATGATGATATAAAATAGTGTTTGTGGATTCATTTTTTTATATTTAATATTCTTTTTGCATGCTTGTATTTTTTACTCCAATATGGATTGTCCATTTTAGATTTAGTAACACCTTTAGATGTTGAACTGTGTATAAATGTATCATCACCAATAAAGATGCCAACATGATTGTATTTTCTCGATGGCCGAAAAAATACCAAATCGCCAGGTTTTAATTTTTTACTAGATACCTTTTGACCAATTTGAGCCATGGCTTCTGTAGTTCTTGGCAATTGAATGTTAAATGCATTGCTATACACTTTTTGTGTAAAACCCGAACAATCAAAACCTCTTTTATCAGTACCTCCATATTTGTATTTTACACCTTTGTACAATTGGTATTGCGATTCTAACTTCTGTTGGGTAGAAACATAGTTAGAAGTTTTTTTAGATGCATTACAACTTGTAAATAGGAGGGTAAGTACCAATAAAAATAACCAATATTTATACATAAATCAATTGTAATTTCTTTGTCTTTTGGCTTCAAAAATAATGATTGCCGCCGAAACAGAAACATTTAATGAATCAATTTCTCCTTGCATTGGGATAATAATATTTTTAGATGCATTTTTCAGCCATGTATCACTTAAACCGGTAGCTTCTGTGCCAACTACAATTGCACAAGAGTTTTTATAATTTATAGAAGTATATATATCACTTTCATTTTTTAAAGCAGCTGCATAAATTTCAATATTATTTTTACGCAAAAAAGTTATAATTTCTTCGGTAGTTCCTGTTGCAATTTGATTGGTAAAAACGCAGCCTACGCTTGAGCGAATTATATTCGGATTGTACAAATCAGTTTTAGCATTTGCAATAATTACAGCATCTAAATTTGCGGCATCAGCTGTTCTTAGTAATGCACCTAGATTGCCTGGTTTTTCAGGCGCTTCTGCAATCAAAATCAATGGATTATTTTTGAGTGTTAAGCCACTTAAAGCCAGTTTTTTAAATGCAGCTATAGCAATAATTCCTTCCGTTGTTTTTCTATGGGCTATTTTTTGGTACACATTTATAGAAACCTCTAGAATTTCAATATTTTGCTTGGATGTTTCTATCAAAAAATCAACTTTATTTTTCGATATTATTTCCTCACAAAATAATATCGATTTAAGTTGAAAATCACCTTTTAATGCCAAATTAATTTCTCGGTATCCTTCAATAATAAATAGTTCTTTTTTTTTTCGAACTCTAGATTTTTCTTGTAGTTGTATTATTTCCTTTATCAAAGGATTTTGGGTACTTGTAATTTGTTTATGCAAATCGTGAATTTTTGTAAAAATAAGCAATATTAAGTGAATCAATTCCGTAAAGGAACACCTTTTTATAATAAAAAAACCTACATGTTTACCGTTTGTTTGGTAATCATGTAGGTTTTCTTAATGTAAATATTATCTGTCTAATATATTAATTTTGGCTTGAATATTTATCCATATATTTTTTCCAAAGTTTTGTTTGATGTGTTTCCAAACTTATATCACGTCCGTCAATAAAAGCTCTACTTATATTGTTGGTTCTCATATCTAAAGCATTTCCTTCACTTATAAATAAGGTAGCACTTTTACCAACTTCAAGTGAGCCATATTTTTTGTCTATACCCAATATTATTGCAGTGTTTAAAGTGATAAGTTGTAATGCCTTTTCAAAATCTAATCCATTAGCAGCAACGGTACCCGCATAAAAAGGTAGATTACGACTATTCATTCTTTCCATACCACCTTGATTTTGCAAACCTACTAATACACCTTGGTTTACCAAAATTGACGCTGTTTTAAAAGGCAAATCATAATCGTCATCTTCACTTTGCGGTAATTCATGAACCCTATTCAATAACACAGAAACGTGGTTTGTTTTTAATAAATTACCAACTTTATAAGCTTCTCTACCGCTAACCAATACAACATTTTTAATGCCTAGATTTTTGGTTAATTCAATCGCATCAATTATTTCTTTTTCTTTGTTTGCATGAATATATAATTTTTGACTGCCATCAAAAATTCCTTTTGTCGCATTAAAAGGGAGGTTTTTCTCTTTGCTTTTAGATAAGGAATATGTTTTAGCTTGTAGTAAATAGGTTTTTATTTCAGCTATTTTTTTGTCGTAATCTTTGTTAGGATCTGAAATAATTTGGTTTCCAAAACCGCGATATTTGGTTTTAAAGTTATTGGGCCAGTTTAAATGAATTCCATCATCAACTTTTATAGCTGCATCTTCCCAGTTCCAGGCATCTAATTGAACTATTGATGATGTGCCCGAAATAACTCCTCCTCTAGGAGTAATTTGAGCCAATAAAACACCATTGGGTCTAACACTCTCCGAAACTTTTGATTCGGCATTATAGGCAATAATACTTCTTACATGTGGTAAAAATTTCCCAGTTTCATCAAAATCACGAGTTGCTTTTACAGCATCAATTTCACCTAGGCCTAAGGTGGAATTAGGAATGATAAACCCAGGATAAATATGTTTGTTTTTGGCATCAATAATTTCGCCTTGTGCTTTGATATTATTCGCCTTATCGATATGAGTAATAGTACCATTTTCAAAAATAACAATTGCATTTTCAATAAGTTCGCCATTGCCAATATGTACAGTAGCACCAACGATACTAATCGTTTCGCTTTGTTTTTTAGCTGGAGTTTGTTGTGCATAAATATTTCCTATTAAAAATAATAGCACAATAGATAATATAGTTTTTATTTTATTCATTTTATTATTTTTAAAATTCAACGGTATCGCAGTTATTAAGTCTAGTTGCTTTTTTTCTAGGAGTTTGGGTTGATTTGCCTTCACTCTTTTCTTTAAGCATCATGTTGGTTAATTTATTTCTTTCGGTTTTTATCGCTTTACGGATTTGTAGATCTCTTTCCATATCGAAATATATTATTCCTTCAATAATGGTTTTTTCTGCCTTTGCATTAATAGATAAAGGGTTATCTGACCATAAAACTATATCGGCATCCTTACCCACTTTTATACTACCCACTTTATTGTCAATATGTAATAATTTTGCAGGGTTTAAGGTTACAAATTTCCATGCTTCCTCTTCACTAACACCACCATATTTCACTGATTTTGCCGCCTCTTGGTTTAATCTTCTACTCATTTCAGCGTTATCGGAATTTATCGCGGTGACCACCCCTTGGCTATGCATTATGGCTGCATTGTAAGGAATTGCATCATTAACTTCATATTTATAAGCCCACCAATCACTAAAAGTTGATCCACCAACACCATGTGCTTTCATTTTATCGGCAACTTTATAACCTTCCAATATATGGGTGAAGGTGTTGATCCTGAAATTGAAATTTTCGGCTACTTTCATTAACATATTGATCTCGCTTTGTACATAGGAATGACATGAAATAAACCTTTCTTTATTAAGTATTTCACTTAGAACATCCATTTCGATATCTTTTCTATAGGCTTTTCCACTTTTTTTGATCGCATCGTATTCTTTAGCCCTTTGAAAATAATCTGTATACACTTGTTCAACACCCATTCTTGATTGTGGAAATCTATTAGTTCCGAATGGATATCGAGATTGTTTTACATTTTCACCCAAAGCAAATTTGATAAATTTAGGGGCATTTTTATCAATCATATTCTCTGAGGTTTCACCCCATTTTAATTTTATAATTGCCGACCGTCCACCAATAGGATTTGCCGAGCCATGTAAAATTTGAGATTCTGTTACGCCACCTGCTAAATCTCTGTAAATATTTACATCCTCAAAATTTATTACATCTTCCATACTAACTTCTGCTGTTGAATTCTGACCGGCTTCGTTGGTTGAAATAGATGCAATATGTGAATGTTCATCAATAATTCCAGAAGTTAAATGTTTGCCACTACCATCAATAACCTTTGCCTTACCAGCCTTAAGATCATTGCCAATTTTGGCAATCTTTCCATCTTTTATTAATACATCAGTATTTTTTAAGATACCATCTTCTTCATTCGTCCAAACAGTAACATTTTTAAACAGAAGATCTTCTTGCTTGGGTTTTTCTGTAAATCCAAAAGCGATGTTAGGGAATGTTACAGGTGCCAAATAAGGAATTGATTTACTTTTTTCTTTGTCTTTCTTTTTGTCCTTGTCCTCTGGTAATTTAGAGGCAGTCCAAGTGGTTTCATTTCCATTTACTAAAGTAGCCTTACCGCCAATATTATTTTGCTTATCTAATTTTCCAACCAAACGAATAAACTCACTTTTATCTTTATTTGGTTGTAAATAGATATTGACCCAATTGTTTTTATAAGTGAACTTGCTACTAACCTTTAAAGTATCTTGCTTGATACTTGCCTTTGGTTTACTAGCTGTACCCGTAATTTTTACTTTGTATTTTTGATTGGCAATATTTAAGGTGTAATTACCTCTAATATCTTTGGTGTCGATATTATTTATGATATACTTATTTCCTTGTACCCAATTTTCATAAAGGATGGTTTCCTTTTCAAAAACATCTCCTGAAGTTATTAAAAAATTGGCATAAGCTCCATTTTTTAAAGACCCAATACTGTTACTTTTATTTAAAATTTTGGCAGGAATAGTAGTAAGAGAAGCCAAGGCTGTTTCTTTAGATAAACCATATGTAATAGCCTTTAATAACTTGCTTTTAAAATCTTTAGCAGATTTTAGTTTGTGTGTTGTCAAAGCAAAACTAATACCATTGTTTTGAAGTGCGCTAGGGTTAGAGGGAGCCTGATTCCAGTCGCGCATATCACTCAAGGTTATATATTGTGCGTAATAAGGATTTTCTACATCAAATGCTTTTGGAAAATTTATTGGAAGTATATAAGTTGCATTTGATTTTTTAATTTGGTCAATCAATTCATATTCATCTCCTCCTCCAAGAATGGTATAATTTATTCCGAAATTATCTCCAATACCATCTGCTCTAAGTGCATTACCTTTATTTCCGGCATCAAAAATTTGAACAAGATTCTTATTTCTTATCAATGCCTCTAAAGACAGGTCTTTTGTTTTAGAGTTTCCTTTTGCATACCAATCAGCATCGTAATACATCTGACGTAAAAGTGCCATACTTCCCATTAATGAAGTTGGATATACTTGTTTTAAAATCTTACTTTTTTGGAAAGATAAATATTGAGCAGATCTATCAGATAAAATTCTCACACCATTGTCACTATCCGAATTAAGCGCTACTAAAACACCTGATCCTCTAACAATACCATCCTGATTGTGCGTATTTACAACACCAAAACCAGCATTTACTAATTCCTTAGCTTTTTTATTGTCGTATTTAAACTTGTTAAGTGCATTAACTTCAGGCATAATATGCTCATTCCAATAATAACCTTTTCTCTTACTATCGTATTGTGGACTTTGAAAACTTCTTGCACCTGATTTAGGTATCTCTATCCCAAAATTGGAATAAACATCTATAAAAGAAGGGTAAATCGTTTTTCCTTTGAGGTCAATAATTAAAGAATTTTTAGGTATTGTTATGTTGTTACCCGTACTTATTACTTTACCATTTTGTATTAATAAAGTACCATCTTTAATGATTTGTGTAGGTGAAACATATATTTTGGCATTGGTAAAAGCTGTGTAATTTGAATTGGTTGTTTTGACACCATCATTTTTTGGAAAATATTCTTGAGCGGAAAACACCATGGTTTGGAGCAGTAAGAATAGCGTAATTATTTTTTTCATTTATTTATATTTAAAAAGGATTCAAATGTATTAAAATTTACTGTAATTTATATTTATTCTGATAAGCAATTAGTAGATCTACCATTCTATTGTAACTTTCTAAGCCATCTTTTTGTTGGTTAACTTTTAAATAATTACTATAAAAAAATTTAAATATTGGTTCACTTAGATTTTCATACCTTCTCCAAAATTCATTTAACTCTTTAAAATTAAGAATAATACCTTTTGGTAATTTGTCTACATATTGCAAGTAAAGATCTTGGTCATAGCGATATATATCCGATAAAGCATATCTCAATGCAGATAGGTTGGCGGAGTATTGAAAATATTTATCTTCATGAAAATTAGCTGCTAAATACCCAATAAAATTTGCTTCGCTTTCCGATGCAATTCCCAATTGATGAGCAACTTCATGAGAGCAGGTCATTGGCAATGAGGTGTTTGGAATTAAATAATCTACTTGAGCCTCTCCCGTAAGGGGATTGAAATAGCCGGCAAACCCCATATAGGTTAAAGGTAAGCTGAAAAGTGATTTTTTTAATGAAGTAGTTTGGTACTTAAATTGAGGCCATACTTTACTTAGATTGCTATAACCAATTGCGGTTAGTTCAATAATTTTATTTTTGGAATAAGGTACAACCACAGGCAACGTGTCATTAGCCGTTATTTCCAATTGAATTTTGGCCGTTTTATTGATTAAGAAGTTTGTAAGCTCTTTTAATTTTTCTATATTAAATTTTTCTTCTTCTAATAATAAGGTGTCGTTCAATGGTACTCTTGAGTAATTCAATCCCCAAAAAAAATAAAAGAAAAAGTAAAAAATAGAAAGACCTGCAAGGAAATTAATAATTATCTGTTTTTTGTTTTGGTGTAAAAATAATCTATATATAAAACGTATCACTAAAATAATTAACACTGCATAAATAATATCACCGACAGAAAAAGGTATCCAGCCAAAAAGAATTCTAAAAAAAGAGCTGATATATTTATAAATTCCATTGCTATAATTGTTTTCAATAAATTTTGGGTAGTAAGAAAGAAGGCTAACCAAACCTATTTGTACAAAAAGAAGTAGGCTAAAAATTTTATTTCTATTTTTTTTTGACATTTAGTAAATTTCTTAAACAAAACAACAAATTATTAACAACAAAAACAATGCAATCTCAGAATAATAAAGTTAAAGAAATATTAAATTTAATAAGATAACAAGTTACATACAATGGTCTTAAAAGATTTTACATTCCTAATGTATTGGAGTAATATCTTTTTATAGTTATGAATATAGAACTATAAATAGATTGTTATCAACAAATAAAAATTTGTTAACATTTTTTGTTAACTTTAATTGCAAAAATAAAATACTTTAGCCTTTGTAAAAAACTACATTTGTCAAATGGATACAGCAAAATCATTTCAACCAAAAAATAAACCTAAAGGAACAGTTATTAATCTTGAACAAGGAAAAATACCACCTCAGGCTGTTGACTTGGAAGAAGCTGTTTTGGGTGCAATGATGATTGATAAAAAGGGTGTTGATGATGTAATTGATATTATTCATGCCGAAGTTTTTTACAAACCGGCACATCAATTTATTTACGATGCAATTTTTACATTGTTTGAAAATTCAGAACCTATTGATTTGCTTACCGTTTCAAACCAATTGAGAAAAAATCAAAAATTAGATGCTGTTGGAGGTGATTTTTATTTGGTTAATTTAAGTCAGAAAGTATCTTCTGCTGCTCATATTGAGTTTCATGCTCGAATTATTTTACAAAAATTTATCCAACGTCGTTTAATTTCTATTTCTAGTGAAATTATTACCAATTCATATGATGAAACTGTAGATGTTTTTGATTTATTAGACAGTGCAGAAACCAAATTATTTGATATTACCCAAGGTAATCTTAAAAAAAGTTCAGAAGCTGCGCATAACTTAGTTGCTCAGGCGCTTAAAAAAATTGAAGAGATTTCCAACCAAGAGGGTATGAGTGGTGTGGCTACCGGGTTTACCAAGTTAGATCAATTAACTTCTGGTTGGCAGCCTTCCGATTTGATTATTTTGGCTGCTCGTCCTGGTATGGGTAAAACTGCTTTTGTAATGTCTATGGCTAAGAATATGGCCATCGATTTTGATACACCTGTTGCTATTTTTTCTTTAGAAATGTCATCGATACAATTAATTACCCGAATGATCTCAAGTCAAACAGGAATATCATCAGAAAAGTTAAGAAAAGGTAATTTAGAAACCTATGAATGGGAAGCTTTGAATGTTAAGGTAAAAAGCTTGTCCAATGCACCTATTTTTATTGATGATACACCTTCCTTGTCTGTTTTTGATTTAAGGGCAAAGGCGAGGCGATTGGTTTCTCAGCACGGTGTAAAAGTAATAGTTATTGATTATTTGCAGTTAATGACAGCCGGATCTTCCTCTAAAGGTATAGGTAACAGAGAACAAGAAATTTCAACTATATCAAGAAATTTAAAGGCATTGGCAAAAGAATTAAGTGTTCCTGTGGTAGCATTATCACAATTGTCACGAGCCGTTGAAACTCGTGGAGGTAGTAAACGACCACTTTTATCCGATCTACGTGAATCGGGTGCTATTGAACAAGATGCCGATATCGTTTCTTTTATTTACCGCCCTGAATATTATGGATTGACCGAATGGGATGATGATGAGCATTCTCCTTGTGAAGGCCAAGCCGAATTTATTGTTGCTAAACATCGAAATGGTGGTTTAGAAAATATCAAGATGAAGTTTACAGGTAGATTGGCTCTTTTTTCGGATTTAGAAGAAGGTTTTGGTACCGAGTTTCAATCGTCAATGAATCAAGATATATCTCCCGATAATTTTGGAAATACTAATGAAGCATTTGAAAAAATGAGTGATGAAGATAACGTACCGTTCTAATAAAATGAATATCTTTAGAAAATAATATGCAATTTTATTTTTCTTGAAAAAAAAATACATTTATTTAATATTACTGCTTTTGATAAGCCCTTGGGCTTCTGCATCTTTTTTATTAATCCCGATGGATGATACTTCGCAGGAGAATCATTTAAAAGCTTATGGAATTACTTTTTATTCTTTGCAAAAAGGACAAAAAGTTAAATGGTTACTCAATTATAGAGGAGGTTCTTTTTTATTAGAGAACACCAAAGATTTTAGAAACGAATGTACCATTAGAGGAGTTTCTTTTGAAATAATTTCTGAAACAGAAGCGGTTTATATTTTAGAAGAAATAGCCAGTCCGTCGCAAAACATGGAAGCGGTTGTTTTAGAGAAAGCCCCAAAAATTGCTGTTTATTCACCAAAAGGAAATCAACCTTGGGATGATGCTGTTACCATGGTTTTGAAATATGCCGAAATACCTTACGATGTAATTTATGATAAAGAAGTTTTACAAGATAATTTACTTTTATACGAATGGTTGCATTTGCACCATGAAGATTTTACAGGGCAATTTGGTAAGTTTTATGGCGCGTTTAGAACAGCACCCTGGTATATTGAAAATAAAATGAATACAGAGAAATTAGCAAGGAATTTAGGCTATGAAAAAGTATCACAAGAAAAATTAGCAGTAGCTTTAAAAATTAGAGATTATGTAATTGGTGGAGGTTTTATGTTTGCCATGTGTTCTGCAACCGACAGTTTTGATATTGCTTTGGCAGCTGAAGGAATAGACATTGCCGAAACCATGTTCGATGGCGATCCATCAGAAAGTAATTATCAAAATAAAATAGATTATAAAAATACTTTCGCATTCACGGATTTTATTTTGGAAAGAAATCCGGTTGTCTATGAGTTTTCAAATATTGATACCACAAGAAAAAGAAAAGTTTTAAAAGTGGAAGATTATTTTGAACTCAAAGAATTTTCTGCCAAATGGGATATGGTACCTTCCATGCTTTGTCAGAATCACACTTTATTGGTAAAAGGTTTTATGGGGCAAACCACAGCTTTTAATGCAAATTTTATAAAGCCAACTATTTTGGTAATGGGGCAAAATAATATAAATGGCGAAGCTCGATATATTCATGGTGTTAAAGGCAAGGGCATGTTTACTTTTTATGGCGGGCATGACCCAGAAGATTACCAACATAGGATAGGAGACCCTAAGACCGAATTAGAATTGTACCCCAATTCACCAGGTTATCGATTGATATTAAATAATGTTCTTTTTCCGGCAGCGAAGAAGAAGAAGCAAAAAACTTAAAAAATTATAACTACTCCTAGGTGCTTTAAAGCAATTTGCTGAATAACTGCTGCTTGTTAAATCATTCTATATGTACCCTTAACAGGTATAAGCATAAAATATTTTTTATTTTACTTTTTAGCTAACCACTTTCTAGCGTTGACAAATGCTTCTATCCACGGACTTATCTCATCATTTCTGCCAGCAGGATAATTTGCCCAGTTCCATTGAAAGGTAGACCGTTCAATATGGGGCATCATTACCAAATGACGTCCATCAGCACTGGATATCATAGCGGTATTGAAGTTTGAGCCATTCGGGTTTGCAGGATAGGCACCATAAGCGTATTTTGCTACAATATTGTATTTATCTTCCCCGTAAGGGAAATTGAATTTACCTTCGCCATGACTAATCCAAACACCTAAAGTACTGCCTGCCAATGCAGATAGCATCACAGAATTGTTTTCTTGTATATTTACCGAGGTGAAATTACTTTCGTGTTTTTGTGAATCATTATGTAATAATTTTCCATGCACTTTATGCTCTGGGTTTATCACTTCCAATTCCATAAATAACTGGCAACCATTGCAAATACCAACAGATAAAGTATCTTCTCTGTCGAAGAAATTTTTCAAGGCTTTGTTCGCTTTTTTATTGTATAAAAATGCTCCTGCCCAACCTTTTGCCGAGCCCAAAACATCTGAATTTGAAAATCCGCCTACCGCCCCAATAAATTGAATGTCTTCTAGAGTTTCACGACCAGAAATCAAATCTGTCATGTGTACATCTTTAACATCAAAACCTGCTAAATACATGGCATTTGCCATTTCACGCTCACTATTTGATCCTTTTTCACGAATTATCGCTGCTTTTGGTCGAGGTTTTGTGCTGTCAATCACCGGAGATTTTCCAGTAAATTGTTTAGGAAAAGTAAATTTTAATACCTGTGTTTTATAATTATCATAGCGCGTTTTTGCTAAATTATTTGCGGTTTGTTTTTCGTCGAGCAAATAAGAGGTTTTAAACCAAGTGTCTCGGTATAAATTGATATCAAAACTTAAATTAAAGTTTGTAATGTCTAACTTTTCTTCCGCAATAGCGAAACCAATATTATAGAAATCAATTTTATTATCACTTAAAATACTTTCAAGTTCTATTGCATTTTGTGTTTGAAAAATAATACCACTATTTTCTGCAAATAAGATTTTCACCACATCATTTTCCGCAATAGCGCTCAAATTTATTTTAGCACCTAAATTATTATCTGCAAAACACATTTCTAGCAAGGTAGTGATCATACCTCCAGCCGAAATGTCATGACCAGCAAGGATCATACCTTTTTTGATTAATTTTTGAACTGTATTAAAAGCATTTTTAAAATAAGCAGTATCATTAATAGTAGGTGTTTGTGCACCAACTTTATTTCTAATTTGCGCAAAACTCGACCCGCCTAGTTTATAAGCGTCTTTAGATAGATCGATATAATAAATTTGATTATTCTCTACATTTTGTAAAACTGGTTCTACCACTTTATTGATATCGGCACATTGGCCTGTCGCAGAAATAATTACCGTTCCCGGAGATATTACCTCTTCATTGGCATATTTTTGTTTCATTGATAAAGAATCTTTACCTGTTGGTACATTGATACCCAAATCTATAGCGAATGTTGCAATTGCCTCCACTGCATTGTACAAACGAGCATCTTCTCCTTCATTTTTACAAGGCCACATCCAGTTGGCTGACAAGGAAACAGATTTTAAATTATCTTCTAATGGTGCCCAAATAATATTGGTTAAAGCCTCAGCAATAGAATTTCTAGAACCAGCCTTTTCATCAATCAAAGCACTTGCAGGTGAGTGACCTATAGAAGTTGCAATACCTTTTTTTCCTTTGTAATCTAAAGCCATAACCCCAACATCATTCAATGGTAATTGTAGCGGTCCGGCACATTGTTGTTTGGCAACTTTACCACCCACACAACGGTCTACTTTGTTGGTTAACCAGTCTTTGGAGGCAACAGCTTCTAGTTGTAAAACCTGACTTACATAGTTGTAAATGTCTTCTTGTTTATAGTTTACCTCTTCGTATTTTCTATTTAAAGACTTGTCATTCATAATGGTTTGCGGAGAGCTTCCAAACATATCGGCAAGATCAAAATCCATCGGGCTTTTTTCTGTTTTTGCAGATTTGAAAGTGAATCTAAAATCATCAGTTACTTTTCCAACTTCATATATTGGTGAGCGTTCTCTAGCGGCAATTTTATGTAAAAGATCCAAATCATTTGGGTGAATTACCAAGCCCATTCTCTCTTGTGATTCATTACCGATTATTTCTTTAGCAGATAAGGTTTTGTCACCAACAGGTAAAGCGTCTAAATTGATCTCGCCACCGGTTTCTTCAACCAATTCCGACAAGCAATTTAAATGACCACCAGCCCCGTGATCGTGTATGGAAACAATTTTATTATCACTGCTTTCTACCATAGCACGAATGGTATTTGCAGTTCTTTTTTGCATTTCAGGATTAGAACGTTGTACGGCATTTAAAGTAATTGCCGTGTTAAATTCGCCAGTATCTGCAGATGAAACTGCAGCACCACCCATTCCGATTCTATAATTATCGCCACCCAAAATAACGATAGCATCGCCTTTTTTAGGTGTATCTTTTAAACTGTCTTCTTTTTTACCATAGCCAATGCCTCCTGCAAGCATAATTACTTTATCATAAGCTAATTTACGTTGGTGTTCTTCATGTTCAAAGGTCAATACTGATCCTGTAATAAGGGGTTGCCCAAATTTATTTCCAAAATCTGAAGCACCATTTGATGCTTTGATAAGAAGTTCAATAGGTGTTTGGTACAGCCAATCTCTTTCTTGCATATTACCTACCTTATTTTTTTTCGTTAAATGGGGATAAGGGGTCATGTAAACAGCAGTACCAGCCAAAGGAAGAGAGCCTTTACCACCGGCCAAACGATCTCGAATTTCACCACCCGAACCTGTTGCCGCACCATTAAAAGGCTCTACCGTAGTAGGAAAATTATGTGTTTCTGCTTTGATGGAAATAACGGATTTAATATCTTTTTTTTCATAAAAATCTGGTTTGTCGGCAGATTTTGGAGCAAACTGTTCAATAACTGGTCCGTCAATAAATGCAACATTGTCTTTGTATGCCGATATGATGGTATTCGGATTTTCTTTGGAAGTTTTTCTGATCATACCAAATAGAGAATTTGGTTTTTCTTCTCCGTCAATGACAAATGTACCGTTAAATATTTTATGTCTACAATGTTCTGAGTTTACTTGAGAGAATCCAAAAATTTCGGAATCGGTTAATTTTCTATCTAATTTTTTAGCGAGATTTTCTAAATATTTGACCTCTTCACTATTTAAAGCCAGACCTTCTTTTTGGTTGTATGTTGAGATATCATCAATTTCTAGTATAGCTTCTGGTTCAATATCTATTTTAAATATATCCTGATCTATTTTTTTATAAAAACTTTGAATCATCGGATCAAAAACAGGCTTGTTGGTTTCTTGTATAAAAAATTCTTCAATTCGACTAATGCCTTGAATTCCCATATTTTGGGTAATCTCAACAGCATTGGTACTCCACGGGGTAATCATTTCTTTTCGCGGACCAACAAAACTCTCATTAATTTCAATTTTTTGAATAAGTTTTGCATTTCCAAAAAGCCAGATAAGTTTTTCTGTTGTGGTTTCACAAATTTCTGTTTGCTTGGCAATAGCAAAAATTGTTTTGTCTTTGGCGAAAAAATAGATCATATTTTTAACGAATTTGATGATTTTTTTAAAGACGCAAATTTAATCAATTAACTAAGTATAATTGCTTTAATTGTTGATAAAAATTAAAAGATTAAAAAAGAATATTAGTGATAGAATATCAAAAAATAGAAAAGTTAGCTTGTTACTTAAATTAAAACTAAAAATTACACGCAGTGTTGAAATTTAAAATCGTCTTTATTCTTTTTTCGTAACTAATCAGTCTATGTGCAACGCTCCAATTAACCGTAATGACCGCAAACCTACCGGCAGGGGTTTACGTAAAGAGCGCAAGATTTTATACTGAATTGAAAGATTAATGATTAAAAAAATTATTGATTTTTTTTGAGTATTATTCAAACTAAATTATACGACGTTGTACACCTAAACATTTATACCTACAAGGTCTTGGAGACCTTGCAGGAATAGTTAATGTTTAATTCAACATTCATAACTCAAAATTACACAAAGTGTTGATAGTTACAATCGTCTTTTTTCTTAAAGCGTAGCGGTCTTATATCTTTTGGCAGAAACTTATAAATAACTTTATTTTGTAGTAATTGATTCTACTCCTTTCCAGTCATCATCAATTTTTTGTGTAATTAGATGTGCAGATCTATTTAACAATAATTTTGCAGTATGGTCATCTCTATTCATTTTTACAATTTTTTGAAATGTGACTGCTGCCATGGCGAACTCTTTGTTAAAATACAAATCCATTCCGTTGTTAAAGGTTTTAAGTGTATCTAATTTATGTTTGAATAAATTGACATTATCACCATTGATGCATTCATAAATCGAAATTTGTTTGCTTTTCCCTTTAACTTTTACCTGACCTAAATATCTGAAATCAAATTCTTCGGGATGGGTTAAATTATCCTTACATTGCTTTGTAAGTAATATGGAAGCACCAAAATGTTTGGATAAACCTTCTATTCTTGAAGCGGTATTTACAGTATCAGAAATGATTGCAGCATCTAGCCTTTCAATATCACCAGTAATTCCCATGATAAGATTACCGTTTTGCATACCTATCCCAATTTTAATAGGGAATCTTTTTTTGGCAACCCTTTCTTTGTTAAATTCTTTAAGTTCATTTAACATTGCTACAGAAGCTCTTAATGCATTTTGTGACCCGTTCGGGAAAAGTGCCATAAAACCATCACCTAAATATTGCATGATAAACCCGTCATTTTTTCTAATGATGGGCCCCATTCTTTTGTTAAAGGAATTTATAAAAAGAAAATTATCTTTGGGATTTAAGTCTTCAGATAAAGTAGTAAACCCTCTGATATCCATAAACATAACGGTTACATTTTTTTCTACAAGATCTCCAAGTGCTACTTCGGTAAGTTTGGTTTTACCGAGTGATTTGATAAATTCATTAGGAACAAATTTTTGACTTGCTTCATGTATAATTTTGATGGCCTCCTCTCTTTCTTTTGCTTCTCGCAATCCTTTTTGATATAGGTTGGCACTTTCAATGGCTACTGCAGATTGTAAGGCTATGGTAGTGAGTAATTTTAATTCTGCTGCAGTAAATTCCTTTTCTTCACTATGACCAAGAATAACGATGCCCATGGTACGGTGTTTCACTTTTAAGGGCGCGTGCATTACTGCTTTAAGGTGGGATAAAGTGGGGTTATTATCCATTCTATCTTGAGACACAATAGAAGAAGTTCCCCTTATAATTAGTTCATGGATAACCAGGTTTTGTTTGGAAATGTTATTATCTCTGTTCGGGCTTTTTCCAAAAGAGGCAAGTTCTACTACTTTATTTAAATTTGTATCATAAATTAAAAAAAGACCATGGGTTGAATCAATTATTTGTGATGCCTCCCGAAGTGCCATTTCAGCAATGGATTTTTCTTCAATGATTTCAGATATCTTTTCACTAAAATCATAAATCATATTGATCTCACGGTAAAGCCCAAGTACTTCGTTTCCTATCTTTCTCTTATCAAGCTCTTTATTTACAAGAATCATTATATTATCTGCAAGAATTTTTCCTTTTTCGTTATTCGCTTTTAATAAGCCATAAACAATTTTATTATGTTTTAAATCAAAGGAATGTGGTAATTGATTTTTATTTCCAAAAAGCAATTTAGAGTCTAGCCCGGTAATATGGATTTCCAGCCCCATTTCATTACATAAATCATCAAGAAGCAAAGCAACCTTTGGATCCTTTTTAAGGACATTCCTAAGTGCTTTATAATAAGTTTTAGAGACATTATTTCTATGCATAAATCATTTTTATAGACTCAATATTTCTTCTGCAATAGATAGCATTTCATCTGGGTCAAAAGGTTTGGTCATATATCGGTCTGCACCCATATCCAATCCTTTTTGTCTGTCGACTTCCTGACCTTTTGCGGTTAAAAGAATGATATATACATGGGTTAAATTAAGTTCTTTTTTTACTTTTTGACAAACTTCCATGCCATTCATTTTAGGCATCATAACGTCTAAAAAAACCAAATTAGGCTCTTCTTTTTGAATTAGTTCTAAGGCTTGTTGTCCATTCTCTGCGAAAAGTAATTCAACCCCCTCATCTTCAAGGTCTTCCAGGGTTTGTTCAATGAGCATACGAATATGAGATTCGTCATCGACGATCAGTAATTTTTTTCCCATTTTTAATATTTTTTTTATTTTTTAGTTAGTTTATTCATAAATAAAAAACATAACGTTTTCCATTCCTTTTTGACTTTTTAAATCTTTTATCAACTCCTGATCACCATTAACAGAATTCACCATGATTATATCGGGCATAGCTTCAGTTGCTTTTTTTACAAGGTCATTGGTATTTGATTTCATTACTTTATAACCTCGGGTATTTAATACTTCTGAAAGTGTTTTTACTGTTGAAGCATCTTCATCTACAACCAAAACTTTTTTCTTAGAAACCCCCTGTTCTAGTAATTCTTCAACCTCATGAAGTAATTCTTCTGTATTAATTGGTTTGGTTAAATACCGGTCAACTCCAATTCTAAACCCACGTTCTTTATCTTGTACAATCGATAAGATAATTATTGGTATATCCATAGTAGCAGGGTCATTTTTAAGAACAGCAGCAACATCAAATCCATTTATTTCGGGCATCATTACATCTAAAATAATCAATTCGGGTTTGGACATTTTTACCATATCTAAAGCAGCTTTACCATTTGCAGCTTCTTTTACCTTATAACCAACCTCGGTTAATTCTTGACGCAATAAAGATCGAATAGGTGTATCATCATCAACTACCAATATTGTTGGAACAGTTTTGGTAGAAGTTAAAGAGGAATGCTTAATTTGTTTCTTTAAACTTGTAAGTATTCGATCTAACTGAATAGGTGGTTGGGCTCCACTTTTACCAACAATAGGAATCGTAAAGAAAAAAGTACTTCCTACGCCTGGTTCACTTTTCATCCAAATGATACCGCCATGATGTTCAATGATCTCCCTGCAAATTGGTAGACCCAAACCAGTTCCTTTTGGTTTGTCGGTAAGTGTATCACCGGCTTGTCTAAATCGTTCAAAAACCTTGTGTTTATCTTCTTCCTCAATACCTATACCCGTATCTTGAATCTCTATTATGATCTGGTTATTATCTACGGAAGCTTCAATAGTGACTTTTCCTTTATCTGTAAATTTAACAGCATTTGACAATAGATTTATTACTACCTGTATCAATTTATCTTCATCTGCACTAATTAAGGGTAGGTCTTCAGGTACTTTTTTCTTTAAGTCAAGTCCTTTTGTTTCAAATAGGGTAGAGGTACTAGCTATGGCTCTACTTATTACATCTTGTAAAAATGTTGGTTTTTTATGCCATTCCATTTTGCCAGATTCTATTTTTGCTAGATCCAATACATCATTGATTAAAGTAGTAAGACGTTCTCCTTCCGAAACCACAACATTTAGGTTTTCACTAACCTGTTTCATTGTTTTTTTGATCTTTTGATCATCTATTGTAACAGCTGGGAAAATTTTATTTTCCAATCTTTTTCTAATAATTTTAGCAAATCCTAATACCGAAGTTAAAGGGGTACGTAATTCATGGCTAACTGTTGAAAGAAAGGCGCTTTTTGCTTCGTTGGCATCTTCTGCTTTGGCTTTGGCAACTTTTGCCTCTTCATAAAGTTCGGCATTGTGTAAGGCAACCCCAACATTAATAGCGATGGTATTCAATAAATTTTTATCTTCCTCATTAAATCTGCTTTCTAATTTTGTGCTCTGCACACTTAAAACTCCAATTATTTTATCTTCAACCGGAATAGGAACACCCAAATAAGAAACGGCTCGTTTACCAGTTTGTGAGATACCAAATTTGTCGTATTTGGCCACAATATCTTCATCTTTATTGATAAGTAATCCTTTGCCTGTTTGAATTATTTTAGAAGTTAAGCCTTCTCCAAATTTTAGGGGCTCCATGTTATCTCCGTCTTGATAAGGGAAATTAATAATATTATCTTCTGGATTTAATAGGGCCAAATAAGTAATATCCGATTTAAACAGTTTTTTCATCTGGTCACCAACAATTTTAATCAAATCGTTAAGTTCTAATTTTTCTCTTAAGGCCTGGCTTACATGATTGATAGTTGCCAATTCGTTTAATCGCTGGTTTACTTCTTGTGTTCTTTCTTGAACCTTTTTTTCCAATTCTTTTTGTTGGTTTAATAAGATTTTGGTGCGGGTTCTTACAAATGCAAAAACAATAACTAAGAGCCCAATAACATAAAGTAAATAAGCCCATATGGTTTTAAACCATGGTGTTTTTATGGTAAATGAAACTGCACTTTCATCACTAATATCACCATATACATTTTTTGCCTTTACCTTAAAAGTATAATTCTTAGATGGCAAATTAATATATTCTTTACTTGCTGTTTTTACCCATTCAGACCAGTTTTTATCAAAACCTACCAATTGCGTGCTGTACAACATGTCTTTTTGGCCAATAAATAAAGGTGCCGCATAATTAATAGCAACGGTATTTTCTTTAAAAGGAATAACCAAATCTTTTGGGAATGCAATACCACCTGCATAGATCAAAGAATCTCCGGCAATAGACATGCTTCTTATTTTTACATCAAAATTTGGGGTGCTTGGTTTTTCTAATTTACCGTCATATCGTACCACACCATCGGGGCCAGTAAACCATGCCACTTGAGAACCATCTGGTTTTGGGTCTTCAACATGAATATTCCAGATAATTCTATTTTTTAATTCTTTAAAAGTTTCTGTATTGATATCGTATGCACCGGATTTATTTTTTTGGGAAACAATAATACCAGTACCTACACTAAACCAAGTTTTCCCGCTTTTATCTGTAACATTGTTTGAGGCATTTTTATCCCAATCTATTAGATGTTCAAAAAATACTTTTTTCGTCTCAAAGCGACTTTCTTTTTTATTAAAAGAATAAATTTTTTCCGCCTCTCCTGCATAGAATTGCAATTTACCATCAAATTCACCAAATCCAATATTTGAATCGGGTAGGCCATTTTTTTCGTCATAGGTAATAATTTCAGCTGTTGAAAGATCTAGTTTTGCTTGGTTAAAACTTGGTTTTAATAAATACACCTTTCCAATCTCGTCACCAGATGCCATCCACAAGGTGCCATCTTCGTTTTCATAGAGTCCCCCAAAACCAGGTGGAATAATTTTATCTAAGGAAGATTCAGATTCATATTTATTTAGACTTTCATTAAAATAAAAACTATTAATTCCCTGTTGATGGGTCGCATATATTCGATTACTATCAATCTTTGACTGGTATAAGGATCTTGTTCTTAAATCATAATTTTTACTTTGAATAACATATTTAAAAGTTTTATCTGTAACTTCAATAATTCCCATATCTCCAGTGCCAACATACAATCTATCTCTGTTAACAATAAAGTTGCCACCTTGACCGAAAGTGCCTTCGATAGGTAATATTTTATCGGAGCCATCTTCTAAATAAGAAATACCATTATTTGTACTTAAATACAATATGTTTTTATATTTAATAACTGCAAAAACCACATTGGTAGGTAGCCCCATATTGGAATCTAAAATAGTAAAAGTTGCGTTGAGGTTTGTGTTAGAAATACCATTAAAAAGGGCCATCCAAAGTACACCTCTTGAATCTACATAAACATAATCAACTGCCCCATCCTGTAATCCATTTCCGGTTGTATATTTTTGAAGTAATTTACCCTGGTGATCTACCATATATACTCCATCACTAAAAGTGTTAAAGAGAAAGTTGCCATTTTTTAAAGCAACTCCTGGGACGTATAATTTATTTTTCACAAATTCATCGGCTTCTGTTTTAAAAGCTGAAAAAGATTTTCCGTTATATAGATAAAAGCCATCATTTCTTACGCCTAATAAAATATTTTCGTCATCGTATGGTAAAATGGTGTAAATACGTTTGTCTGCAAAGCGTTCACCGCCAGGCACCAGTTCAAAGGTGTCGTCTTCCGTCATTACACAAAGTCCGCGTCCCCAAATTCTTAAATAATAGGTACCATTTACAACTCTACCTACATGATAAGCATCTTTAGAAACGATGACTTTCATACTTTTGCCATCCCAGGCATATAATTTATTTGATGTTCTAAAGATTACTCTACCTTCAAAATAGTCTACTTCCCAAACGGTTGAAAAAATCTGTTCTTCTTTTGGTAATTTATCTATTAAGGATATAAATTCAAATTTTCCTGTTTGGTCTGCTTTTAAATATCCAATTTCGCCTTCTCCACCTACATAGATGGTGCCATCTTTATCTTTGGTTAAACATCTGGCACTAACCTTCATAGGTATAGTATTCCAATTAACGCCATCATATTGTAATACGCCAGCGCCATTTGCAAAGTACATGATGCCATCGCTATCTTCCGTAGCCCGCCAATTTACTGGGCCAGCACCATATTCTTGATAGCTATAGTTATTTATAAGAGGTCGCCCAACTTGTTCCTGGCCTATTAATTGAAAAAAAGGTAGGATAAGAAAAAGGCAAACAAGAAAAAAAGCATTTTTATAAAAAAAACGAGAGTGAGGGAAGTACGACATATTAGTTAGTAGAATTGTTTAGTAGTTAGCAGTTCAAATCTTATTCCGATATCTATCGGGATTCGAATATACAAAAATTATTGTTAAATGTTGATTGGGATCAAGCATTATTATTGGGGACTATAGGTTTTTAAGCATAAATTTTAGTTAG
>CAYPHN010000011.1:0-23279 GCA_964410265.1 uncultured Flavobacteriaceae bacterium
AATATGCTCCTATGATCCCAACCAATTGGATCATGATAATAGCCATAATCAAATTAGAAGTAGAAAGGCCTATTTCTGTTTTTCCGTAAATTGCTGCTAGTAAAATAATGGATTGCACACCTATGCTATAAAGAAAATGGGCTATTAAAAAGTTTAATAGATTGGATTGATCTCGCAGTTCCTTGATTACTTTTTTTAATTCTAATAACCCTTTTGAAAAATAATTTTTTTTAAACTTTTTATCTTTTTTGTTTTTTGGTAAGATTCTGAATGTTATTTGTGCAAATGCAATCCACCAAATTCCAACTGTTAAAAACGAAATTCTCAATGCCAAATTAGCATCGGTAATATGATACAATTCAGGTTTTAAAACCATAGACAAGTTAAATAGCAGTAAAATTACCGAGCCTATATATCCATAAATAAACCCTTTGGCACTTACATCATCTTGTTGATCATTATAAGCGATTTCTGGTAAATAAGCATCATAAAAAACCATACTTCCCCAAAATCCAATGCTCGCTAGAACAGAAAATAATATTCCAATCCACAAGGTTTCTATTCCTTTAAAAAAGAATAACATCATTACAGAAATTGCTCCTAAATAACAAAAAAACTTCATATAATTTTTTTTGTTACCTACATAATCTGCGATTCCAGATAATACTGGTGATATAAATGCCACTAATAAAAACGAAAAGGATAAGGCGTATGAATACAACGAGGTATTGTTGAATTCCATGCCCAAAAAATGAACTAAACCACTATCGGTTCGCGTTACACTTTCATAATAAATTGGAAAAATAGCAGTGCTTATCACTAAGGAATATACAGAGTTTGCCCAATCATAAAAGGACCACCCAAATAATAATTTTTTATCCCCTTTTTGAAGCATCTAAACAATTAAATTATCTATAATATGCCAATGTACAATTTTTTATGTTTTTACCTAGTTGAGAATTGAAATTTTTATATACCAAATTGAAATATAATGAACTAAACCAATTCGCCAGCTGACGGAATGGATACAATAATAGGAATCAACCCAAGGGTCGAGGTATCTGCCTCGTCGGCATGGTGGTTCAACTTACTGAAAAATTGAAATTATTTTTTTAGAGTCTCACGAATAAAATTATTAAAAAATTATTTAGATTTGTTTTATGAAAACCAAACTAACAAATAATATAAATACTTTTAAAATTCCTAAGACAATTTTAATTGCCGGTAAGGTTTTACAATTTATTTCTAATAAGCTGGCAACAAAATTCGCTGCCAAAATATTTTCCACTCCCTTAAAATTTAATGTTCCGAAAAGAGAATTAATGATGCGAAAAAGTGCTAAAAAAGAGTACATTGAGATAAGATCAATTCAAAAAAAGGTAATGGTATATTCGTATGGTTATTCCAGAAAAAAAGTATTGTTGGTTCATGGTTGGTCTGGTCGTGGCACTCAATTATATCAGTTGGCCGATAAAATTTTAGAGAACCAAATGATGGTGATATCTTTTGATGCACCTGCACATGGACTTTCTAGTGGTAATACCACTGTCATGAACGGATTTGTAGAAACAATTCTTGAGCTGGAATCAAAATATGGTCCATTTTATGCTGCTATTGGCCACTCCTTTGGTGGAATGTCATTATTAAATGCAATTTCATCAGGGTTAAAAACAGAAAAACTTGTAACGATAGGCACTGATGATGCTGTTCTAGAGATCTTAATAAATTTTGTAAAAAAAATGGAACTCAAACCCAAAATAACAGAAGAATTAAAAAAATTTCATTTAAAAAAATACGGTATCGATATAGATACTTATTCTTCGCACCTCAATGCAAAAAAAGTGGACCTTCCTACGCTAGTTATTCATGACAGCGAAGATAAATATGTACCTGTAAGTTCTGCATTTTCTATACGTCAAAACCTAAAAAATGGTGAACTTTTAATTACAAATGGATTAGGCCATCATAAAATTTTTAAGGATAAAAAAATTATGCAACGAATTGTTAATTTTATAAAATGAAAACATTATTTATTATTAGTATCTTATTATTTACTGCTACTTTAATGGCTCAGGAAAAATCTATTATGAATAAAAAAGTTAAAAAATCTGAAAAAGAATGGAAAGAAATCCTAACACTACAGCAGTATTTTGTTTTACGTGAAAAAGGAACAGACGCGGCTGGTGATTACGGATATACCAAACATTTTGAAAAAGGAACCTATTTTTGTGCTGCCTGTGATGCCCAACTATTTAAATCAGGATCAAAATATGAATCACATTGCGGGTGGCCATCATTTGACGATGCCATAAAAGGAGCTGTTGATTTTACCGTAGACTCCTCCCATGGCATGGTGAGAACTGAAATTACTTGTACGAATTGCGGTGGACATTTAGGCCATATTTTTGATGACGGGCCAAAAGAAACAACAGGTAAACGATATTGTGTAAATACAACATCTATAAGTTTTGTGAAATCTGAAGAATTGAAAAATTAAAATTTGGTTGCTGGTTGTTGGTTGAAAGTGAAATTTTCGTAATATTAAAGACCCGCTACCTGATACCTAATACCAAAAACTAAGGCCAATAAACAAAACCTAAATACTTGCTACCTGCTACCAAAACCCAATAAATTTATGTAATTTTGTGTCTTCAAAAAAATGATGTAAGATATTATGTTTAATAATTTAAGTGAAAAATTAGATAATGCTTTTCATGTATTAAAAGGTCATGGAAGTATTACAGAAATTAATGTTGCAGAAACCCTAAAAGAAGTTCGTAGAGCCTTATTAGATGCTGATGTTAATTTTAAAATTGCTAAGGATTTTACCAAAAGAATCCAAGAAAAAGCTATAGGTCAAAATGTACTAACTACCCTAAATCCTGGGCAGTTAATGATAAAAATTGTAAAAGACGAACTGACCGAATTAATGGGTGGAGAAACCGTTGGAATTAACCTTAAAGGTTCACCAACTGTAATCTTAATGTCGGGTTTACAAGGTTCGGGTAAGACAACATTTTCTGGTAAACTTGCAAATTTCCTTACTACAAAAAAATCAAAACAGGTATTGCTGGTTGGTGCCGATGTTTATCGCCCTGCTGCAATTAATCAATTAAAAGTAGTTGGAGAACAAATTGGTGTTGAGGTTTATGCCGAAGAAGATAATAAAAACCCAGTTCAAATTGTTGAAAATGCTGTTAAACATGCCAAAGCCAATGGAAAAAATGTTGTAATTATTGATACCGCCGGTCGTTTGGCTGTAGATGAATTGATGATGACAGAAATTGCAAATATCCATAAGGCTGTTCAACCTCAAGAAACCTTATTTGTTGTTGACTCTATGACTGGGCAAGATGCTGTAAATACTGCGAAAACATTCAATGATATTTTGAATTTTGATGGTGTTGTATTAACCAAATTAGATGGTGATACTCGTGGTGGAGCCGCCTTATCCATTAAATCTGTTGTTAACAAACCCATCAAATTTATTGGAACAGGAGAGAAAATGGAGGCCATAGATATTTTTCATCCCGATAGAATGGCTAAAAGAATATTGGGTATGGGTGATGTTGTTTCTTTGGTAGAAAGAGCACAAGAACAATACGACGAAGAAGAGGCTCGAAAAATACAAAAGAAAATTGCCCAAAACCAATTTGGCTTTGATGATTTTTTAAAACAGATTCAACAAATCAAAAAGATGGGTAACATGAAAGATTTGATGGGTATGATACCTGGTGCCGGAAAGATGATGAAAGATGTGGATATAGATGATGATGCCTTTAAAGGTATCGAATCAATTATTTATTCTATGACTCCTGGTGAAAGAAGTAAACCTGCAACGATCAATGCAAGTCGTAAAAAAAGAATAGCAAAAGGCTCTGGAACAAGTGTTCAAGAAATTAATCAATTGATGAAACAATTCAATCAAATGAGCAAGATGATGAAAATGATGCAAGGTGGTGGCGGTAAGAAAATGATGCAAATGATGAAAGGGATGGGGGGATAATGATGAGGTAATGTAGCAGTTTTCAGTAACAGTTGCAGTTGAAATTACTAATTAACAAAACAATTGGAAATAATCTTAATTCTAAAAAAAATTGTAGAAGCTTGTGGGTATATTTCAAAAGATAATAAAGAAATCTTAACTAATATGAGTATTGAAGTTGGTAAATTAATCAATAATATGATTTTGAACCCAGAAAAATTCGGTGTAAAAACTGTCAACTGAAACTGAATACTGAAAACTAAATTATTATGATTATACTTGACGGAAAAAAAACTTCCAATGACTTAAAAAATGAAATTGCAGAAGCAGTTAAAATCAGAAGATCACAAAGCCTAAAAACACCACATTTGGCAGCTATTTTGGTTGGTACAGATGGTGCAAGTATGACCTACGTAAATAGCAAGGTTAAAGCTTGTGAAAAAGTTGGTTTTAATTCTACTTTAATAGACCTACCTGAAGATACTACCGAGGAACAATTGTTAAATGAAATTGAAGATCTCAACAAGGATAATGATATTGATGGATTTATTGTGCAATTGCCATTACCCAAACATATTGATGAACAAAAAGTTTTAATGGCGGTTGACCCCAATAAAGATGTAGATGGGTTTCACCCGGTAAATGTAGGGAAAATGGCTTTAGATATGCCAACATTTTTACCGGCAACACCTTATGGTATTTTGGAGTTATTAGATAGGTACAATGTTGAAACTTCAGGCAAAAATGTTGTTGTAATTGGTAGAAGTCATATCGTAGGAAGGCCTATGAGTATTTTATTGAGCCAAAAAAGAAAGGTGGGTAACGCAACCGTAACTGTTGCACATAGTAGAACTAAAAACTTAAAAGAACTTTGTCTCAATGCCGATATCATTGTAGCAGCCCTTGGTATGCCCGAATTTTTAACAGGCGATATGGTAAAAGATGGTGTTACAATAATAGATGTTGGTATTACCAGAGTAGATGACTCTTCAAAAAAACGAGGCTACAGATTGGCTGGTGATGTTGACTTTGAAAGTGTGAGTAAAAAAGCTGATTTTATTACTCCAGTGCCTGGTGGCGTTGGGCCAATGACCATAGCTATGTTATTGAAAAATACACTTTTAGCTTGTGAAATTAGAGATTAGCCTTATTTTTATTATAAACAGGGTTTACATACATTTTTAATACTTTATAGTAAATATCTTCATTCTCAGATATTTTAAGATATCGTTGAAAATTAACAATATCTTCTTGGGTATAGAGTTCTTGGTGTTTAAAATCACTATGTAACAAATCATAAGCCATATAATTTGTTTTCCACAATTCATAATTTTTATACATCAACCTATTTAATTCATTTACTATTTTCACAACATCTTGCTTACGGTTATTTGTAAAATCAATATTATTGACATTTAATTTTTCAAATACAAGTTTTACATTACCCTTATTACTATTTATTCCACTTAAAATACTGTTTATATTTTCAAATTTATCCTTTCTATAATCTCCATCTTTTTCTTGAATACTTAACTCATTTGCTTTTTCAAAAGCGCATGGCTCATATTCAAAAGATATTGTTGAGGTTACAATATTTAATTCTGACAAAGATGCTCTAACATCATTGCTGCCACTTAATAATAACATTTTTATTAAACCTGGCTCAGTAATATCATTGCCATTTTTGGTTCTTCCGTTACTTTGAGCAATCCATGAGGAAACCTTTTTATCAATAATTGAATGTCGTATATATTTTGATAAATTAATAGAGTTATTTATTTTTTCCATTCTTTTACCACTTCTAAAAACAGTAAACATATTATTCAATTTTGCTATGGCTTTCATTGTGTCATTTACCATTAAGTTATCTCCTAAAGAAATTTCGGTAAATGGTTCTCCCATATCATACAAATGGTTTTGAAGTAAAGCTGAATCTAAAAAAATATCTCTGTGATTTGAAATAAAGAGTGAATTTGTTGTGTCAATTTTATCTAAACCTATAACCTTAAAAGAATCCATCGTATTACGAATAGAATTCTTAATAATCATCTCAATAAATGTAACTTGGAAATCAGAACAGGTTTTACAAGATTGTAATTTTTCAATAATTAAATCTTTACTCCAATTTGGATAGAAATATTGCACCCCCTTGACAAACTTATCACTACTTTCTAACCAAACTAAAGTTTCTAAAACCTTTTCTTTTGAATATGGGGCTATTGTTTTAAAAATTTCTTCCATTTATTTTCTTTTATCAATAAGCAACATTGGCTTTCTACTCATTTTTGGAAATTTAATAGCGTTCATTTCTTTTACAGAAATAAATTTAATTTGTGGCGAAACTCTAAGTTTTGCTCTAAAATGGTCTTTTAGTTTTTCTACCAAATCAACTGAGCTATTATTAGCACCAATTTTTATTGTTATTTTATCTGTTCCAATTTCATTATTATTTATTTCAATAATATAATTATCGATTTCAGTAAAATCATTCAATAAATTATACATGGCTGGAGGGTAAATAGTTGTCCCCTTATATTTTATCATTTGTTTTTTTCTCCCAACAACAGGTCCTAAACGAAGTGTATTTCTTCCACATTTACATGGTTCGGTATGAACCTTAACTATATCTCCTGTTTTAAACCGCAATAATGGCATTGCTTCAACACCTAAAGTAGTAACAACCAGCTCACCTTCATCTCCATCTTTAACAGGTTTATCATTTTCATCTAATATTTCTATAATTATCAATTCGGGGTGATGATGACCTCCTTGTTGGTATTCACATTCCGCAAAAGCGGTACCCATTTCGGTAGAAGCATAAGTAGAATAAAGGTCTATTTTCCATTTATTTTTAATTTTATCAGACAAAATATTCAAACTAAAATCTTGATTTTTTAAAGGCTCTCCAATACAAATTACTCCTTTAACCGAACTTTTATTTACATCAATATTGTTATTCTCTGCATATGCAATCAATTTTAATAAAAATGATGGAACCGCAATAAGATAAGTGGGATTAAATTTTTGAATAGAATCCCATTGTAATTCTGGTATTCCTGCTCCTACTCTAATAATTCCTGCACCTAATTTTCTTGCGCCTAAAAAATATGCCAAGCCTGCCATAAAACGTCTATCCATGGTTGTCATTAATTGAATAATATCATTATTCGACACTTTTGAACAAGCAAAAGATATGGCTTCATTATATGCCAACCTATCCAAGTCCTTATCGGTTAAACCGAAAAAAACAGGTTTACCAGTTGTTCCTGATGTAGTTACATAATCAACTATTTTTGAGCTATCAACACAGAAAAAATCATTGTTATACTTTTGTAATTCTTCTTTGGTTGTTACCGGAATCTTCACAAGATCTTCAAGTGTTAGAATTTCTGTAAGATTAATATGATGTTTTTTAAACCACTTTTTATAAAAAGGAGAGCTTTTATTTAAATACTTTAGCAATAATTGCAGTTCTTTTTCCTGAAACTCTTTTATTTCAGCTTTGGTTTTTATTTCTATTTTAGGAATCATTTAATTTCCTTTTAATTTTTTTAATATAATTTATAATTTTTTCTTTATTTGGAATTGTTGAAATTTCTTTTAATAACGACTCTTCAAACTCATTTAAAGCCGCTTGATAATATTTATTTTGATAATAGTACAAACCTACAAGATAATAAACCTCCCATGAATAGGGGTTCAATTCTTTAAAGTTATTTAATCGGCTAACATCAAGTTTCTTTTTATTATCAATTGCTGTTTGGATAATATTTTTCTCTAATTTATAGGTTTCGTAGTTTTTAAACTCGTGAGAATCTAAAAATGGGTCTTTTTTGATCAGGTACTTCGGCAAGGATAAAGTATTTATTTTTTTATTAGAATTTTTAAAAACACTATCCAATTGAAAAGCAACAAACTCTCCCATTTGATATGGATTGGCAGATACCCAAACCATTTTTTTATGAGGTAAAAATACAACTCCATGATGCGCAATTAACTGATTCAAAGCCTTTTCATTGCCGTATCCCAAATTTTTATTATCTAAACCTTTTTTATTCCTTAAAATATCTACAGCAATTTTTGGTGTAATTTTATGGGTTTTGTTTAATAGTTCAATCATTTTATCATATCTATATTTAGAATGACTCTCTTCAATATGCAGTTTATTCTTCTCATCGTCTTGATAGGCTTCACTTTGAAAGTGATTAGAACATATTAATTTTGATGCATTATCAACTTCAAATACTCCAAATTTTTCTGGTGATATTTCTATAATTACTGCCTTATTATCTTTTGCGCTTCCAACCATAATAGATTCTGAAACAAATACTTCTTTTTCTTTCGCAATTGCAATTGCTTCTTCAATATTTGAAGCGTATTGTATAATTTCTCTTGCTACTAATGAAATAGGATTTTTAGCAACCAAAGGTAAATCTGATTTCCCAGCATTTATGGTTATTGTTAAACCCTCATTATTCATACCCGACATAACACCTACAAATCCTGCCCAGGAAACCGCCATAAATTTATACCCTTTTTCAGGGTTAATAAATGTTATTATTTTTTCTTTAGCAAAATCATCACCAATATAAAAGTCGAAATTTCTGGCTATTAATAAATTTCCATCAGGGGTATTGTCTCCCCAAACTGCGAATGAAGAACAACCAACCAAGGCAAGGTCTTGCATTGCATGGCCAATATCATGAGCTGCATGTAAATACAAGCTCCGTTGGTAATTATCAGCAATAAAATCATACTTATCAGATAAATACTGAGAAATTCCAAAAATTTCCTGTTTATATTCCTCATTTACATACAAGTACATTTTTCGAGTATACCAGGATAAAAATTTTCGTAAAAATCGTTGGCTAAACTTTGATGGCACCAACTCTTCTATTTTATTAAAAAATATTTCTTCTTGTTGTTGTATTAATTCTGTTGTTAAATCACCTATATTATTCCCAAGATTTATTGGGTCTCCATAAGCTGTCAATTCCCATTGGCCATATTGATTTTTTCTTAAGCTATTATTTCCCTTAAAAAATAATGAATCTGTAACTCTATTTTTCGGTATTGATTCAATAAGAAAATCCGCTTTATTGGGCTTGTTTTTAATTGATTTTTTGGTACTACAAGAAACAAGAAGTAATAAAACTAATAAAAAACTAAAAAAATAATATTTACGTATTTTTAATATCATTCACTTACTGCAGAATTAATAGTCTTTAATAATTTTTCTTTTCCAATAATTTGAGAACATGTTAAAACAGCACTAATTGTTACTCCCAAAATACCATGCATGTTTAAACTTTGCCCTGTAAAGAAAAGATTTTTCAATTTCGTTTTAGGCGATAAGAATGATTGCATTGGGTTGTTAGCATCTTTAACGTAACCGTACATTGCTCCTTCATTACTTCCAATATAATCACGATATGACAATGGAGTAGAAGTATAAACCGATTGTATACACGCTCTAATATTTGGGAATTTTTTTTCTAATTCCACAATAAAAACCTCAGCCTTATCTTTCTTAAATTTCTCATATGCTTTTCCTCTTTCAAACTTTTCAGCAACCGTATTAAAAGTATTTTCCCATTGTTTAACTTCTCTAAAATTCATATAGGTCATTGCTGTTAAACTATCTGTCCATTTGGTTTGATTTTTTTTTACACCCATAGAAATCATATACCCTTCTGGCCATGAAGTATCGGAATATTTTTGAACATCCCATATTTTATTTGCATCTTTAAAATGATAATAATTAAAATTTATATATTTGAAAGTTTTTGGTTTAAATACAATATACATACTAAATGCAGATATACCACTTTTGATTTGTTTTATTCTATTGACATACGATTTACGCATCCCTTTTCCGTCTAACATTTTTATAGTAAGCTTTGGTTCAATGTTTGAAATAAACATATCCGCCTTAATAATTTTTCCTTTTTTAGTTATTATTGATGATAATTTTTCTTCTTCAAAACCAAATTTAGATACCTCTTGGTGTTTATATATCTCTCCTCCAAATTCTTTGAGCCTTTTTACTAGTAATCTTGATATTTGACCACCTCCATTTACGCACCGCCAAGCACTTTGAATAAATGAATTGGTAGATAAAGCATGTACGTAAAATGGTGTGTTTCTTTCTCCCGCATATAAAAAATTAGAACCTGCTAAAACAGATTTCAATTTTTTATTCTCGGTAATAGAATCTAAATAATCAGAAATTTTTAAAGTTAAATAAGATTTATCATATCCATTAGAATTCCCGTCTAAATTATATAAAGGAAAGCTTTTACATGCGGCTTTTAGTTTTTCACAATAAAGGTGTATTGCTTTTTCCTCTTCGGGGAATTGATTTATAAGTGATCTAGTAAATTTTTCAAAACCTTGGGCGTGATAGTACTCTTTATCATCACCTTCAAATGTAATAACATCATATTTATCGCTATCCAATTTCTTAAGTTTTAGATCATCCATAATACCTAAATACTTAAAGTATTGATGTAAATTTTCTCCTTTACCTAAACTTCCAATATAGTGAACTCCTGTATCGAAAATATTTTTATCTCTAACAAAGGTTTGTAAATTACCTCCAAACTGATTATTTTTTTCAAGAACACATACACTATAGCCTTCTCTAGCAAGAATGTTAGCAGATACTAAGCCGCCTAAACCGCTCCCAATAATTACTATATCGTATTTTTCTTTCACTTAAAATATGTATTAGGGTAAAAATACCAAAATTTAGGGCATAAAAAAAGTGGAAGTATTGCTTCCACTTTTAAATTATTTTTTATAATCTTAAAATCCATACTCTATACCAAAATTGGCTGATGTAAAACCACTAATTTTAACCACATTACTTACATCCCCTTCAAAATAATCAACACCTCCAGAAATTCTTTGAAAAGACCCTATCAAGGTTAATTTACCAAAATTAAATCCAAATTTTGGTCTAATAAAAAGACCTCCGTTCGCATCTCCAGAAACATTAATAGCATAGCCAAGATCTAAACCACCAAAAAACTTACGATTAGAAAAATAATACCTTGCGGTTGTTGAAATTGGCACAAAACCTGCATCCTTATAATTTTTAACTACAATACCACCATGGCCATTAGATAGATCATAAACTTCATATTTACCATCACCATTATAAATAGTGTAACCAACTAGCCCTCCTACTTCAAGGTTTTCCATTACTTCAAATAAATATGCTATATCTGCTCCATAATTAAATGATGAAACATCGCCAGCATCTTGTATTGGCAACCCAATATTTGCACCTACTTTAAAACCTCCTGTTTTTGCTTGGTTATATAGCTTTACTGCTTCTTTTTCAACTGCATCTGCACCTTTTTTAATATCTTCTTTTACTTTTTCTTGTGCATTAATTTTACCAAATCCTAATAAGACTATGGTTACTAATAATAATTTTTTCATTATTTAATAAATTTAAATTTTCAGCAATAAATATACAAATTAATCATTTAAATACGGCTTGTGAAAATTAATTTTATTTCTTAATCACCATACCTAAACCGCTTATTATTACAATTTATAGACCTTATTATCAACTTAATAACAAACGAATTTTGATTTTAATTGTATCCAATTAATTCATTTAATCGTAAAATATTTTTATCTTCATTTCTAATGATTTTTACTTCCGATAAGGTTTTATTTAGAACAAAAACTTGTTTAAACGCAAGTAAATCTTTTTGATTTAAATATTTGAATCCACTTGCATCAGAAATTATTAATAATCAATTGCTTTAATTTCTGAAAGATTTTCAAAATAAATAACCTTTCTACATTTTACAGTATAACAATTTTTTTTGCTACGATTAAATGGTTTTCATCGATAATAAATGAATCTATTTTTCTTTCACTTAAATATGTATTAGGGTAAAAATACCAAAATTTAGGGCATAAAAAAAGCGGAAGATAAACTTCCGCTTTATAATTTTTAAACTATTTATTCTAATATTAAAAACCGTATTCAATACCAACGTTTAATGAACCATACCCACTGTTTCCGGGAATTTTAACTCCTGTACCCGGATAATTAATATTTCCTGAAATATTTTGATAAGACCCAATCAGACTAATTTTTTCGAAATTATAGCCAAATTTGGGCCGAAAATACAATCCACTATCTGCATCTCCAGAAACATTAAAAGCATAACCTAAATCAATACCTGCAAACATCTTTCGATCTGAAAAATAATACCTTGCTGTAGTTGATAAGGGAATAAAACCTGCGTCCTTATTATCAATATCATTAATTGTCGGAGATTTTATAATAGACTTATCAAAATATGGCACAATTCCATCTCCAACAAAGTGTGTGTAACCAATAAGTGCTCCTACTTCAAGATTAGTCATCACTTCAAAAAGATAGGCCACATCAAAACCAAAATTAAATTTAGAGATATCACTAGTCCCTCCCATTGGAAATCCAATATTACCACCAACTTTAAAACCACCCGTTTTGGCTTGGTTGTATAATTTAACGGCTTCTTTTTCAACTGCATCAGCTCCTTTTTTTATACCACTTTTAGAGTTATTTTCTTGAGCATTGATTGTTGTCAAACCAAATATTGTTGCAATTGCAGTAATAAATAATAGTTTTTTCATAATTGTTTAATTTTGGTTTTAGTAATCAAATATACTGAATAAATTACAGAAAAAGAATTCAGCTTTACACCATTTATTTTGATAAAACCATAAAGTTTTTTATTCCAATTTTATTTTCAAAGCCTAATTCGGTTACTTTCTTGATTAATTGTTCTTTATTGCTACAAACAATTTTCTCAAAATGAGTAAAATCAATTTCATCAAAATAATCAATGGCATTATCATCAGTTAAAAGCAAGGTTTCAAATTTTCGAAAATCTAAATTTTGAAAATCTGAAATATAATTAACTTTTCTATGGGTATTTGTAAAGCAATGATTTGCAATAGCATACTTGTTAGGGTTCTTAATATAGGTTGTTATTTGTCTACCTAAATATTTAGAAACTAACAAAATATCAATTTGCCCGTAATCATCTGCTACATGAAATATTTTTGTGTTTTTCGATATAACTAAATTCAAATTATGATATAGACTATTGTTTTTTTCAAAATCTTCTTTTACCAAATTTTGTATCTTCTTGTCTTTATACAAATAGTTGGAAAAAAGTATATCTTTAAAATAATCTTCATTTTCAATTTCGTCACGAAACTCCAATAAATTATTTTTAAAATATTTACTTATACTTTTATTTCTTTCCCTAGATGTTAATCCAAAATTGTTATCCTCAAAAGCAATTCTATCTCCAACTTTTACTGTTAAAGAGCCATCGTGAATAATAAAATCATTTTTAGGCATAACCTCAGCATTTCCGTGTAAATAAACAGGTAAAATATCCAATTTTAATTGCTCTTGTAAAAAGAAAGCTCCTTTATGAAACCTACCAACCTTATTGGTAAAAGATCTTTTCGCTTCTGGAAAAACCATTAATGAATACCCTTGTCGAATTTTTTCTTTTAAAGGTTCTGTAATTTCTTCAGCTCCTTTAGAAACAGGGTAAAACCCAGCAACTTTTGCTAATATTCCGAATATTGGCGACTTATATACCCAATCATTCACCAAATAAATTAAGTTAGGGGTTAATAAACCCATTGTTAATGTATCTAATGAAGAAGAATGATTTGCAATAATAATTGCTGGTTTTTTAAAGTCTTCTTTACCTGAATTGACAACTCTTTTTTTAACAAAGGGATTCGTATACAATACTATTTGCACCAATTTTGCCATAGCTATGTGTAGCCATTTAAATTTAATTTTTTTAGCAATTGGTATTAATGGTAAGATAGTAATACTTAGAATTGACAAAAAAACACCTCCCAATCCATATATTAAAAGTGTAAAAATTGCATAAAGAAAAGATCTTATTTTTATTGGAGAAAAACCATTTTTTGCTCTATTAACTATAAAAATTCTAAACAATAATGGCTGTATCGTAAAGGTAACCACAACTGTAATTAAAATACCTATTAAAGATAAAATAGAAATAGATTTTAATGCTGGATGTTTTGCAAATATCAATACACCAACACCTAATATTGTTGTGATAACGGATAACAGAATGGAGACTTTATAAGTAGCGATTTCTTTGGTTCCATAAGTATAATCTTTTACCAAAGCATTGGTCATAAAAATACTATAGTCTACTCCTAAACCAAAAATAAATGTTGTAATAATAACGTTAAAAATTGTAAATTTAATACCGAAAAACCCCATTATTCCAAGGGTTAACATCCACGTAAGTATAATTGGGAAAACAGTTAATAAAGTAAGTTCTATATTTCTAAAAAAGAGCAATAAAATAATAACAATTGCAATTAACGAATAATTGATTAATGATGAAAAATCATCTTTCAATCCACCTAAAAAGGTTTCACTAATTTGTTTTCTATCAATTAACAATGCATTTGGAATTTTATCTACCAATTGGTTTAAATTTTCTTTTTGGCTACTATTTATTTTAACTAAAGATACTGCTGTTATAAAATCACTATTCTTTGCAATATACTCTTCAGTTAATAATGACTTTACACTATTATATACTTCAAGATCAATGGTATTAAAATTTTTATATATCAAATTATAAAATGGCTTGTAAGTAGTCTTATTGAAACCAACCTGCTCTCCTTTTTCAATTAAATCTATTTTTAATTTGTGTTTTAAGGAATCCGTCCAAAAAGAGTTCCATATTTCTAATTTCTTTTGTTGATCAATCTCAGACAATACTACTGAGCCATTGGAGCTAAACTGTAAAATATCATTGGTTAATTCTAATTTTTTCAAAAGCTTATTTATATTTGTATTTGCTTGTAAAACCTCATTCAAATTATTACCATATCCAACAAGGTAAACTGATTTAGATGAAAGACTTAACATGGAGTCCAAGTTTTTTTCAGCATTTAATATCACTTCGCTTTGGTAATTCATGCTATTCAAATCTTTGTTGAAACGAACATTTTTAAAAGTGAAGAAACTCAATATTAAAACAATAAAAATACCTATATAAATGAATTTATTTTTATCAAAACTATAATTGGCGATTATCTCAATAAAATTTTTTGAAAACTTATTCTTTTGAATTTTTGGTTTATAAAACAACGGAATTATCAACAATGCATAAATAGAAGTACTTATAACGCTTATAGCGGCAAAAACACCTAAATCTTGTAATGCTTGTGATCTTAAAAGTAGTAAACATAAAAATGCTACGGCGGTAGTTATACTACTCATCAATATTGGTTTGGTTATATCTTTATAGAGTTGATTAACATCATTATTATTTCTGTAATGGGTTAAAATATGTAAAGAATAATCCAAAGTAATACCTAATAACACCGAGCCTATTCCGAGTGAAATGGCGGATATATTTTCTCTTATAACCAACAAGGTAACCATTGCCGTTAGTGCACCAAAGATTGTTGGAATAAACAATAAAATTGGGATGAATAGTTTACGGTAAAAGAAAATCAGTATAAAAACTAAAACCAATAGAGCCAAGGTTATTGTATACTTTATATCTGTTTTAATTTGACTGGCATTAGCAACAGCAATTACCGTTGAACCATAATATTCTGATACTACTATATCAACATACTTTTGATTTAAACCATCAGATATAGCATATAATTTATTTACAAAATCGGTATTGGCATCTGTTTCATTGGTTGGTAATTTTGGTTTGATAAATAGTAAAAGATTCTTTTTATCTTTTGTTATTAAAAACCCATTGTAAATTTCAAAGTTATCGGTTAGCTTTAAATCTTCTAATTTTTTTAGCACTCTAAAAGACAAGCCAAATGGATCTTTGCGAATAGTGTTTTTTGCGATAATTCCACTTGGAGAAATTAAGGTTTTTAAATTATTTGTTATAACAGAGGTTAAACTATCGTCAGAAAACCTATCTCTTAAATATTGATAATCTTTTTCCTCCATAAAAAGAGGTAAGTTATTATAAACAAAATCCATGGTATTAACCATATCATCATTTGATATTTCTCCTTGGATATTTAAAATATAATCTTTGCAATGGAGTTGTAAACTATCAATAATTTCTTCAGCATATACAATTAGATTTTCTGTAGTGCCACTTTTTCTTGTAGAAATATTAACAATTATTTTATCGGAAAAATTAGTGTTATTTAAAACTTTATTTAGTGTTTTAGTTTCTTCTGATTGCGGAATTAGTTTTGAAATATCTTCTTCAAAGTCAAGTTTTGTAGCAAAAAATAAAAGTGTACTCAATAATAATAGCAAGAAACCAACTACAACTATTTTTTTATTTATTAAGGTTTTATATATATTAAAAAATAAATTACCCACGCTTTCTTCTCATTAATTTAAAAATAATAAATCCAGTGATGCCAAATATTATGGAACTCATAAAAGCCAATACAAAACTTCCAATAATATATTCTTCCAAACTTAATAAAAAATTAAAATCAAAAGTAACATTTTCGTATGCAATTCCTTTTTTTTTACTTAAAACCCAAGATCCCATTTTTAAACTACCATAAATAATAAATGGAATCATTGGTGGAATACTAATGTTTGAAAAAGCAAAACTAATCAACTTATTCAGCTTTAATAAAGTGGCCAAAGCTAAAACCAAAATAGTTTGAAAACCCCAAAATGGAGCAATCCCAATAAAAACCCCTAAGGCAATAGAAAAAGCTTTTTTGGAAGGGGAATCAGAATTGTATAAAATATTTTCTTTTAAAAAATTCTTGATTCCTTCTTGCTTAATTTTTAGAAAAAAATCTCTTGGTTTTATATAAAGAAAAGCTACTAAAACCAACCAGGTATTTAAAATACTTATACGAGTAAAATCTTTAATTGGTCTAAAGTGACTTACCCTTTCTTTTTCATCATATAATACTTTAACAGGAATATTTTTAACAGAAACTCCCCTCCAAGCAGCTTTTACAATAACTTCTATTTCAAACTCAAATTTATTAGTATAAAACTCAATCTCTGATAACTGATTTAAAGGATATAAACGAAATCCAGATTGTGTATCGATCAATTTTATTCCAGTTTCTGCCCAAAACCAAAAATTTGAAAACCTATTACCAAAGCTACTCCCTTTTGGAACAGAATTATGTGTCATATTTCGAGACCCGATAAATAAAGTACACTTCTCTTTTTTAACAGCTTCAATAAAAACAGGTATATCATCTGGGTAATGTTGGCCATCAGAATCGATTGTAATGGCATATTCATAACCTAACAACATCGCTTTCTTAAATCCTTCACGCAAAGCTTTTCCTTTTCCTTTATTTTTGGGAAAATGTATTTGATTAAGATTTGTATATGCTTTAAGGATAGCAGATGTTTGATCTGTGCTTCCATCATTAACCACAATAATTTGATTGGTATAAATCAAAACACCATCAATAACTCTGTTTAAAGTTTTGTGGTTGTTGAAAGTGGGTATTATTACACAGATTTTTAAATCTGTAATTAATGAAGGGTAATCAATATTAAGGTTCAAATTAATTATGTTTAATTACTTCGCCAAAATTACATTTTTTTCGTCTTCTGTAAAATTTTCTGAATCTAAAATATAACCTTTTAAATATTCTTTTAATTCTGCAGATTTTACTTGGCTAAAATTCTTTAAAAGAAAATTTTTATCTGCCTTAATATCATCATTATACCCTAAAAATTTTGGGCTATTTTGTTGAACACTTAAACGAACAAATCGAATTTCAATATCAGATGAATTTTGAAAAACAGCGTATTCAATCCATTTTACTCCATTTTTAAATGCCTCGCCTTTTAATTTTACTCCATTTAAATATCTAGCAGTCAGAGCCATGGCAGCACCTTTATAAGCAACAAATCTTTGGTCATCATTTTTTGTAATACCTTTTAAATCATCATTAAGTAAAAATGCTTTTGATTTAGAAAATACAGCTTCTTTATAATTTTTGCGAACATCAGTAATATTCAATTCTAATGATAAAATAAAAATGCTTAAAAACAAAAATAAAAGTTTCATGTGTCTAAATTTTAATTTTTATAGGTGACACATGCTGCCTGCCGCAGGCAGGTTCGCTATTAGTCACCCAATCAAGTTGAGTATAATACTATTATAGTTAAACCAAAATTTGATATTGAGCTGATAATTTTAAAGCGATTGTATTCTCAAATTTTGTCGTATTTTTTACTTTAACTTTACTATCAATAATAATTATTTGTAAATCTAAAGTTAATATAGGAGTTTTATCAGGGTTTATTATTGCCAAAAACTTAACGTTCGAACATTTTTCCATAAATAGTTTTTTACCTATAACAAATTCTGTAATCTCCTTAATAATTTGTATCATACATACTCCTGGCATCACAGGGTTATCAGGAAAATGACCTTTAAATATATCGTGTTTATTGTTAATTAAAATTTCATATACATGATTAATTTGATCTTCCCTAATTTGCTTGGATTTTATGGTGTAAAAATTTTTTAATATCATTTATTTAATCCGTATAGGTTTATACAAAAGTAGCATTATTTCTTAATTGAAGTTAAATCAATTTTCGATTTAAAATCTTGATGTTCTAAAACAATATTATTAGCAATTTCATTTTTAATTTTCGAAAAATATATAATAACTTTTTCCTTGTTTTTAGATGTACTAATAATTTTACTTAACTGTTTCGTGTTTTTTTTATAAAAATAATAATTATTGCTTTGTTTAAAATCGGATTGATAAATATGTTCCTCTTTTGAATCAAACTGTTTACTTACATTAACAGATTGTTTAACAAGAATAACAAAATCATTTTCTAAAATGCTTAATATTAATCTTTTATTTAAATCATCATTTATATAATTTATTTTAAAATCATCATTATTAATTTCAAAATCAAATATTTTGTTGCCAATTTCGGTTATAAAAACAATTCTGTGATGTTTATTCTCAATTTTTTTTATTATTAGTATCCCTCCAAAATTCTTGTTATAAATATTAATTTGAGCTTTATATAAATAATCTATCTTTTCATTAGAAAAATAATTATTCAATGTGTATTCCCTTTCAACCGATTTCTCAACTAAACCTCTAGTTGTAGGCAAACTACATGAAACTAAAAAAAAGAATACTAAACTAATTTGTAAAAACCTCATCACTCACTACTGTGTTTATTTTTTGGTTTATAAATTTTAATAAGGTATAATCTTCTGCATTTTCTTGCATCTTAATTTCAATAACATTTAAAGAGTTTTTATCAAAAGAAAGTATAAAAACACGAATCATTGACTTTAATGTATTCTCCTTTGGAATAAATTTTATGATATACTTTTTCTTATTTTCAAAATATCGCATATCAAATAATTTATCATCAAACATATCTCCTTTTACACTTTTTATAATTAGCGTATTAAGTGACTTAAAAGTTTTATTCGAGCTTATATCAACATTACTTTTAATACCCTCATCATTAATAAATAATATATCATTTTTAAAAACTATACTATAGTTAAAGGGCTCCTTATATTCCCATTTTATAAGGTTAGGATGTTTATATACTAAATTGCCGCTTGACTTTATATCATTTGATAAAAAATCTAAATGTTTAAATTGCTCAAATTCACTTACTATGGTTACTGTTTTTTTTGATTTCTCTATGATATTTGTTCTCAATTGAATGGCTTCTTCATTTGACATTTTATTTTCTTGAGAAATACAGTTCTGTATATTTAAAACAAAAAAAGACACCATAAAAAATAAATACTTATTCATACGCTTTCATATTAAACAACTTATCTAAAGTAATTGTTTTAAAATTATTTTTATCAAAATAAACCAATACTTTTTCTAAAACATCAATACTCAAATCACTAGAGTCATGCATTAAAATAATATCTCCCTTTTTAATTTTTGCAATAATTTTTTGATAAACTTTATCCGGATTTTTTGCTACCGTATCATACGATCTTATGCTCCAGCCAAAAACATGTAACTTTAATTTTTTGACTGCTTTAGATATATTTGGATTTACAACACCAAAGGGAGGGCGAAAAAAAACAGCTTTAAAGCCTACAGTTTGTTTTATTATTTTATTAGTTCTTTTCAATTCTTTAATGACTTTTTTTGAGCTTAAAAAACCGAATGATTTTTGATGATTATAGGAGTGATTTCCTACCAAATGTCCTTCACTTACAATCTCTTTCAAAATTTCAGGATTGTTTTTTACATGCTTACCAATGCAAAAAAAAGTAGCTTTTGCATGGTGCTTTTTTAATAAAATCAATACTTTTAAAGTATACTCTGGGTTAGGACCATCATCAAATGTTAAGGCGATAACTTTATCTTTTATCAGATGATTTTTATGTTTTGCTTTTAAAAAGTAATTCCATCGAATATGAAAAGATCCAATTATTGTTAATACCAACCAAATAAGTAAGATAGAAATCAACCACCAATTAGAAATACTATTGTTTATTCTTAAAAATAAGAAAATTACAAAAGCTGATCTAGAAATAATATTTACTGTTTCAAATTTCAACATTTTTTTAATAATGTAAAACTATGGCTTTTACCTTGATATTGATTATACAGTAAAATATTCTCAATGGAGGTGACTTCTTTATTATTTAGCTTTAAAATTTTTGGAATATTTTGAGATTTAATCAATTTACAGGCTGTCCATAAGCCAAATGCTGATACGGTATTATATTCTCCCGTAAGGTGCTTATAATACAATTGTTGCGTATTTTTAAAAATATTATTCTGTAAATTTTCGTAATAAACATCAAAATTTATATCTCCGTTATTACCAAAAATTATTATATCCATATCGGCTACTTGAAGGTTGTTGTCTTTCAATAACTGCTGTACTTTATTCTCAACCTCAAGCTCTTTCAAGTTATCATAAATAACAACATCTATTAATCGTGCATATGAATTAGTTTTCTTAATATTTTCTACCACAAAATATTGAGCACCTTCACTGAAAACTGCTCCTTTTGAATTAGATTTTAAGATACCTTCTTTAATATCTTCTTCTTTTTTAACATGATCTACCAACTTATAAAGTTCTGTAGTATGCGGTCCAATTTCATCAACTCCACCAACCAAAACAGGCTCTATTCCTTCATCAATGGTCATCATTGCATCCATCAAAGAAGATTCAAACGAAGTGGCATTATGTACATAGGTAACATTATAGGATTTACAAGATAAACCCAATGCAATTTGTGCACCAACGGTATTATGTGTAGATTGTATAAATGATGTTGGTGTTAAATATTGTTCTTTATTATTTATAACCTTCTCTAAAAAAATTTCAGAATCTTTTAAACAGCCCATACCCGAACCTGTAATAATTGATTTTGGTTCAGAAATAGGAACTTCTTTTAGAGCAATAGCTGATGCAACAACACCCATTTTAACCCCGTTTGACATTCGTCTTATTAATGCTGGTTTGATATAATTCTTGTAATCTGGTTTATGTGCAGTAACTACATTTTTCTTTAGTTCATTACAATTATCAAAAGAAAAATCGTTTTTTAAAGTATCCTGGGCAGATACACATCCTATTCCGTTTATATAATAATTTTTCATCAAGATTCTTTTGAAAAAATTAATGTAGAACAATTACCTCCAAACCCAAAAGAATTTGACAAAACATGATTTATATTCTTCCTTAAAACTTCTGTTACTGGAGTTAAATTTGTTGCGACAATAGGTAATTCAAAATTTAAATTAGGAAATACTAAATTATTTTGCAAAGCAAGTACAGAATAAACGGCTTCAATTGCACCTGCAGCAGCCAGAGTATGACCTGTATACCCTTTCGTAGAACTAAAATTTGGCACATTATTCTCAAACACCCTTAATATAGCTTTACTTTCTGAGCTATCATTATTGGGAGTTGCCGTACCGTGTGCATTGATATAATCAATCTTATTAGGTGATAAATTTGCAACCTCTAAGGCTTTCTTCATAGCCAAAGTTGCTCCATCACCATTTTCTGAAGAAGCAGTTTGGTGAAAGGCATCATTTGCATTGGCATAACCAGAAACAAAAGCTAAAACATTTTTATTTTCCCTCTTAACTATTTCATCAGATTCTAAAACCAAAAAAGCTGCTGCTTCCCCTAAATTTAATCCTGTTCTATTTTCATCAAAAGGTTTACAATCTATTTCAGACAATATCATTAAAGTTTTAAATCCGTTTATTGTGAATTTTGATAAACAATCTGCACCACCAACAATTACTCTATCTAATTTTCCATTTTTTATCATTCTTGCACCCAACATAATTGCATTAGTAGCCGAAGAACAAGCTGTACTAATTGTAGTTACAAAATTATTAATACCAAGGCTTTTAGCAATTTTTGAAGTTCCATTTCCTAAAGAATGTGCATCTATATATTTTCTTTTTTCTTTTTCATCAAAGTAAGAATAATAATACTTTTCAGTCATATCCATACCCCCAACACTTGTTGCTGATATTAATCCGGTTTTATATTGATTAATGTTTTTTATATTGGCATTTTTTATCGCCTCTTTGGCTGCAATTTCTGCCAAGAGCGCTGTTCGTGAATAATTATTATTTTCTGATAAGTTTAAAAGGTGTCCTAATTCTACATTATCCATATCAATCTCACCAACTCTTATTACATCTTTATGAATAGTATCTATTTTTTTAATTTTCGAAATTCCTGGTTTTTTATCTATTAAAGATTGTAAATTTTCTTCAACGGTATTCCCAATTGAAGAAATAATTCCCATACCTGTAATAGCAACACCTTTACTCATTTTAACTTTTATTTTCAGATATGTATTTTTCCATGGTATTGATAGACTGGAATATTGATTTTCCTTGTTTAGGATCTGTTAATTTAATTCCATAATCTTTATCAAGAATAACTATTAACTCTAATGCATCTATTGAATCTAGACCCAATCCATCTCCAAATAAAATATCATCATCACCAATATCAGAAACTTCAATATCTTCTAAGTTTAAATTCTCAATAATCTTTTCTTTTAACTCTTTTTTTAAATTCTTCATTTTTAGTACGCTTTATATAATTTTAATAGATTTTCTTTTGTGTGTTTAACCATTCCGTTTTTTGAAACCAAATATACAAATGCATCGTAATTATCACCATCAACATTAACCCAACCTCCTAAAACTGATTCTGAATTGGTGTTTTGCAATAATTCGTTTTCATAATTTTGATGAAAGTTTGGATTATAATTCT